>DATEMG010000239.1:0-7230 GCA_035275805.1 Blastocatellia bacterium | reverse complement strand
TCGCCCCGTCGCCCCGTCGCTCCAGCTCTGTGGCAAAGTCTTTGATTTAAGCCATCTCGTAGGCGTAAGCCGCGTTGAGCAGCCGCGCTTCGTCGAAATGGTTCCCGATCAACTGCAAGCCTATCGGCGCCCCCGCGCTCGATCGGCCGCACGGGACGCTGATCGCGGGAACACCGGCCAGGTTGACCGTCACCGTGTAAATGTCGCTTAGATACATCGCCAGCGGGTCGTTCGATTTTTCCCCGATCTTGAACGCCGTGGTGGGCGCGGTCGGCGTGGCGATCACGTCGCACTTCTTAAACGCCTCGGCGAAATCGTTCGCCAGCATCGAGCGAACGCGCTGAGCCTTTTCGTAGTAAGCGTCGTAATAACCCGATGACAAGACGAACGTGCCGAGCATGATTCGGCGCTTGACCTCGTCGCCGAAGCCATCGTCGCGAGTCCTGCGATACATTTCCGCCAGCGTGCGCGCCTCTTCAGCGCGAAAGCCGTAGCGGACGCCGTCGTAGCGCGCCAGGTTAGATGAGGCCTCGGCCGTGGCGATGATGTAATAGACAGCGATCACGTATTTCATGTGTGGCAAACTGACTTCGACTACGCGAGCGCCGCGGTCGGCCAGTTTGCGAATCCCGGCCTCGACCTTCTCCTTCACCTCCGGATCGAGGCCGGCGCCGAAACATTCGGGCGGCGCCCCCACTCGCAATCCCTTGATGTCGCCGTTGAGCGCGCTCAGATAATCGGGGACGGCCATGTCGGCCGAAGTCGAATCGCGGCGGTCGTGGCCTGAAATTACCTGCAGAGCGCGCGCCGCGTCGCCGACGTTATTTGTGAACGGCCCGATCTGATCCAGCGACGAAGCGAAGGCCACCAGACCGTAACGCGAGACCCGCCCGTAGGTGGGCTTCAACCCGATGACGCCGCAGAACGACGCCGGCTGGCGGATCGATCCCCCGGTGTCGGAGCCTAACGCAATAGGCGCATGTCCCGCCGCGACCGCGACCGCCGAACCGCCGGAGCTTCCACCTGGCACAAGCTCCAGGTCGGCGGGGTGGCGTACGGGACCGAACGCCGAGTTCTCGGTCGAACTGCCCATCGCAAATTCGTCCATGTTTGTTTTGCCGATAATAATCGCCCCGGCGTCTTCGAGCTTCTTGACGGCTGTCGCCGTGTAAGGCGGGACGTAATCGCCCAGTATGCGCGAGCCGCAGGTCGCGCGAACGCCGGCTATGAGCATGTTGTCTTTGACCGCCACGGGAACGCCCGCCAGCGGTTTTAGCCGGATCGCCTCTTGAATGTCGGCGTCCATCGCGGCGGCCCGCTTCAGAGCCAATTCACGGTTGATCGTGATGTAGGCGTTAAGCCTGTCGTTATCCCTTTCGATTCGATCAAGAGCGTCGCGGCACACATCGCTAGGACCGGCCTCGCCCGAAGCGTAGAGTTTATGAAGATCGGCGATAGTCGGATTCATCGTTATCACTTTTTCTGTAGGTACTTTTCGGGAATTTGAGGCAGGTCCACGGCGTGCGCCAGCGAGAGCATCCATTTATCTTTCTGCTTAACAAACACGTCTGTGAACATCACCACGCTCGTCTCTTCCGGGCCTTCGTCAGTTTGGGTCTTCGCGAATTGCAATCCGGTCGTAACCGCCGCGCTCCCGTAAATATTCACCTTCATCTCTTCACCCCAAATCGAAACGATCTTGTGGGGAAACGAGGCCGAAATTTTGAGGAAGTCTTCTTTGAGGACCTCTTGACTGCCCGGGCTCCGGTAAACGAAATCATCCGTAAGGATACTTTCGAGAGCGTCCGTGTCCCGGTTCCTGATCGCGGTGAATATCTCCTCTTCGAGAAACAGGAGCGCCTGCTGCGTTTCAGTCATTTTTTCGCCGTCTTTTTCGGATGCGGACTCCATTTTAAACTCCTAGTTCAACCACCAATGACGCGTGGAACCATAAAATGGCCCTCGTCGCGCTCCGGCGCCTGTTCCAACGCCTTTTGTTGTCCGAGACTGGTCTCGACTTTGTCATCGCGCGTGGCGTAGGAGGACTCGACCTCGCCCGCGCTTCGATGACGCCAGGGCTCGACCCCAGAAGTGTCAAGCTCGTTGAGCTGATCGACATATTCGACGATCGCCGCGAGTTGATTCGAAAAAAGCTCTTTCTCTTCGGCCGTCAGTTCAAGGTTGGCCAACGCGGCGACCTTTTCGACTTCAGTCTGTGTGATAGGCATCAGGTTTCAGGTTTCAGGTTTCAGGTCTCAGGTCTCGGATTTCAGGTTTCAGGTTTCAAGTTCTCTTACAAACTGGAACCTGACATCCCACACCTGACACCTCACACCTCACACCTGACACCTTTTATCCTCCATTTCTTTCTAGAGATTTCGCCGCCGCGCGCAAGAACTGTTCCCGCAGCGAGTCGTCTTTAATTCGGCCGGCGGCTGGCATCAGCTCCGCTTCGATGGCGCCAGTGTGGCGCCACTCGAATTTCTTCGGGTCCGGCGGGCGCAAGTCGAGCACGGTCTCGCGGTCGATGCGGAATTCGATGAAAGTCACGTAGGGGCCGCCGAGCAGCGAATTGATCCTGAAGAGGTACTGGCCGCTCAACCGCTCCATTTGGTTTTTCCAGGCCAGGTCGAGCGCCGCGATGACCAGGCGCTTCTGATAAAGCCGGAAGGGAACGCAATTGTATGCGACCTGCGGGCCTGCGGCGGCCCGCCACGCGACGAACGCCGCCTGCTCCCGCACCTCTTCGTTGTCGCCCGAAAGGCGAAGCATCATCGGCAGCATTTTGAGCAGGCTGTTCATACAGCAGGGAGTGGGGAATGGGGAGTGGGGAGTGGGGAACAGGGGATTGCTCCTCCCCACTCCCTACTCCCCACTCCCCACTCCCGCTCACTTCTTCCTCACTCGCCCCTTGGCGCCGGGACGCGCTTTTTCTGGCGGTTTTACCGGCGCGGCGGCCTCGGGCGTGAATGAATTCTTGTGTGCGATGACCGGCCAATACTTCTCGAAGTCGAAGTCGGGACTGTTGTCGCGGTCATGGCAGACCAGGCAGCTCTCACTTTTCGGCGGCGTTTTGTAATTTCCGGCGGTAGGCGCCTTGATGTGTTCGCCGCCCGGACCATGACAGGATTCGCAATGGACGTTGGCGAATTCCGGCGTGGCTTTGACGCTGACAAACCCCTGATCGCGGTAGCCGAGCGAGTGACAGCCAATACAATTGACGTCAAACATCCTCTGCTTCTCTTCGAGCGCGGCGAACGCGTGCGAATGGCGCGAATTTTTCCAGACTTCGTATTCGACCTTGTGGCACTGCGCGCAGGATTCCGAAAGCGCGAACGGCGTATTAAGCGGCTTTCCGGCGATTGCTGCGGCCTCTTCCTCGGCCAACCGCGTCTGAACCACGTCGATTTCCTTGCGCGCGCCGGCAGTCATCTCGGCCATCCGCGGGTCGTCGGGGATGATCTCATCCAGCTCGACGTATCGCGCGGTGAACCGTTCGACCGCGCCCTCCGCGTCCGTGTAAAACCGCAACTCGCCCAGATGCTTGGTCTCCTTGGCCGCGTAAACGACAAGCGCGTTGTTGACCTGCTTCGGATCGAAGACGATCCCCCGGTCGTCGGCAGCGATGATCAGATCCAGATCGGCGTTCTGCATCGCCAGCTTGTTGGCCGTCCGCAGATTCATATAACCGACGATGACGGTGACGTCGGCCTTGTCGCGGACTTCCGCCAACGCGGCTTTCGCGGCGGCGAGCGGATCTTCGATCACGAAACCATTCTTCGCGATATGGTCTTTACGCTCGGACGGCGCCACGTCGCTCAAGCCGATGAAGGCTATGCGGACCGGTTGAGGCAATCTCTTGCCCGTGACGATTTTGATGACGTAAGGCGCGAGACTCGCGCGATCCGCGTCGGTGTTTTTGATATTGGCCGAAATCAGGGATGATTTTTCCGGCTTTAGTTTAGCGTCAGGCTTCAACAGAGAGCCGGCGTAAAGCAGATCGCGGAAGCCCAGGTTGACCACATCCAGGCCCATCACCTCGTTCGCGCGGACGATCCAATCGTTCATCAACCTCGCGTCGGCGCGCAGGTCAGTCCCTTCGATGTTAAGGTCGTCGCTGAATACGTATCCGGCGTCTACCTGGAGAATCGCGGCGTCGGGGCTGCGCTTGCGCAAGGCGTTGATGTAGCCCGTCCTTCGCGCCACACCGCCGAGCGGATGGATCGGACAGCCGCAAACTTCCAGGTTTCCGCGGATGCCCATCGAATAGAACAGAACTATTCCGTAACCGTCGTCTTTGTCCAGGCGATCCTCGAGCGTGCCCGACGGGGCGGGCTTCTTCGCCAGGGCTTCACGATCCTGTTGGGATTTCGGCGTCGGTTGCGGCGTTTGCGTGAAAGAGAGGGCGCGCGTCGCAGCCCGGTTGACGATTATCGCGGCGAGAGTGAAAAGGCAGACGACCGTCAGCGAGATAATTCGTTTGCTGTTAGACATAAACCCTGCTCTATGTTGAAATCAGCTTGTTTCAGGGAACGGATAGTCTAGACAAAAAGCGTTGTAGCGACAAGTTTATGCTGATTTTAGCTTCCTCATCGCCGCGCCGCGCGGAACTGCTGCGCGCGGCTGGAATCGATTTCACAGTTCGCGCAGCAGACATCGACGAAACGATTGGGCCTAACGAACCGCCGCGCGATTACGTCGCGCGACTGTCGCGTGAAAAAGCGCGCGCGGTCGTCCGGGGCGATGAATTGGCGCTCGGAGCGGACACTACAGTCGTCATCAATGGAGAGATCATCGGCAAACCCGCGGACGCGGAAGAGGCCGGGCGAATGTTGAGGGCTTTGAGCGGTCAATGGCACGAGGTGTTGACAGGCGTAACCCTAGCGCGCGCAGACCGGATCGTTTCCGCCGTCTCCTCGACGCGGGTCAAGTTCGCCGAACTTAGCGACGCCGAAATCAAATTGTACGTCTCCACCGGAGAGCCGATGGACAAAGCTGGCGCTTACGCAATCCAGGGCCGCGCCTCGCTCTTCGTCGAACGCATCGAAGGCAGTTACTCAAACGTAGTGGGCCTGCCCGTGCAGTTGACTTATCAATTGGCCAGGCGGATGGGAGTCGAGTTAGTCGGGAGTGGGGAGTGGGGAGTGGGGAGTGGGGAATCAATGGTCGGAGAATAATTTCCTCGACCCCATTCCCCATTCCCCATTCCCCATTCCCCATTCCCCATTCCCCACTCCCTGCTCAGAAGATACCGTTCAACTGCAGCAAGTGTCCCATCTTTTCCTTCTTCACGACCAGGTATTTGAAGGCGGGCGCTTTGGGCTTGATTTCGAGCGGGACGCGCTCCACGACTTCGAGGCCGGCTTCACACAGCGCGCGAAGCTTGTCGGGGTTGTTCGACATAAGTCGGACGCGCCCCACGCCGAGCAATTTGATCACCTCGGCGCACTGGTCGTATCTACGATGGTCGGCGTCGAAGCCCAGACGCAGGTTAGCCTCGATGGTGTCCGCCCCTTCATCCTGCAAGGCGTAGGCGCGGATTTTGTTGGTGATCCCGATCCCGCGGCCTTCCTGATGCTGGTAAACGATGATCCCGCGGCCTTCCGCCTGCACCATCTTCATCGCTCGTTCGAGTTGGGGACCGCAATCGCATTTCAAAGAATGAAAAACATCGCCTGTTAAACATTGGGAGTGAATTCTTACAAGCGTCGCATGGTCGGGGTTGATTTCGCCTTTGACCAGGGCGACGAATTCTTCGTCACTGGTCGCGCTGCGAAAACCGACGATGCGAAAGTGGCCGAACTCTGTGGGGAGACTAGCTTCGGCTTCTTTTTTCACTGTGAATTCGGCTGTTGCTCGGTTCGACTCAAGATTCTTCATACATCTCCTTAAGTTAAGCGCATTTGAAACCGATGTTGCGCCGATTTTGCAAGGAACGTGAATTGCATATCGACTATAAAAGGCGCTCTCGCACTGGGTCAAGCTGCCTTATATTGATAACGGACGAATGGGATAACGAATATGCAGCCAATGGCTGGGAGATGGTTCTGGGGAGATTCCACCTCACTTTACGCCTTATCCCACGTCTGGAAACGACCTCCACTATAGTGGAACCTATTTACCATAGTGGAACTCATTCGCTTTGAAAGTAGTTTCTGTCACAATGAATGAGCGTGAGCGCTTTCGACTCATATTGCAACACACGGTATATGACGGCGCTAGCCGTTGTGAAGTTGCATAAACGATTAACAACAAATTTCTATGGGATCTTTGTTTGTAATTTCCATTACGTTGCTGGCCATAGCAAATGGCGCCTTATTGACACTTCTCGTTATCGAAAAGACACACGTGTCGACTCGCATTGCGATCGGCTCGGTCTTGGGGATCGCCGCCCTCGCCTGGGTCGCATTTCTGACCGCGGCGCCGTTGGGACTGAACGCAGCCTCAATCAGCGTCACGGTCGCGATATTCGGGGCAGGCCTGGCGGTTCAGGTCAGATTCATCAGTCGAAGCCGAATCGTCGCCGCCTTGCGCGAATTCGGTCTGAGCCTTGGCGGCTGCGTCTATTACGTCGCGTGGGCGGCGCTGCTCGTGTGGTTGTTCTCACGCGTCGTAATGTTTTATCCCGGTGGGATGCATACAGCGCCGGCGAACAATTACGGCGACCTGCCTTTTCATTTCAGCGTGATCACTTCGTTCGCTTACGGCGAGAACCTGCCGCCGCAAAACCCGATCTTAGCCGGAATGAAGTTCACTTATCCTTTCCTGATAGATTTTCTGACCGCATTCTTTATACGATGCGGCGCCGATTGGCGCTCGGCTTTCTTCGTCGAAAACGTGGCGCTGGCGCTGGCGCTCGTTCGCCTGATCGAAGCGCTCACGCTGAAGATATTCAACAACGTCGTGGCGGCGCGCATGGCGCCCGTGATCTTCCTATTCAACGGCGGACTGGGCTTCATAAATTTCCTTCGCGAATTCTGGGCTCAACCGGACGGCCTGTTTAATTTTTTGTTACGCCTGCCTAAAACTTATACGATGAACGCCGAGTTGGCGCTGGCTTCGAGCAACATCCCTCTGCGATGGGGCAATGTCTTCACTACGCTGCTCATCCCTCAACGCTCGATGCTCTTCGGCCTGCCCTTTGTGGCGATGATCATCGCGCTGTGGTGGATGGCGATTGAAGCGAGAGGAGGCGACGGGGCGACGGGGCGACGGGGCGACGGGGCGACG
>DATEMG010000238.1:0-4295 GCA_035275805.1 Blastocatellia bacterium | reverse complement strand
GACGCACATTCTGCTCAGTAGATTCGACAAGAGCGGCTGGTCTATTCCTAATTTCTCCTATGGCTCCACACTCGTCATGTACGAGACCGATGACCTTGGCGTCTACCGAATCTACGGCTTGCCAGTAGGACGCTATCTGGTCAGCGTAGGATTTCCGCCTTCAGCCGGCGCGGTCGCCGTTTCCAGGAGCGGGACCTTTTACCCGCGCACATTCCACCCTAAGGCCGCGACTGAATCGGAGGCCAAGGCGATAGAAGTCACTGAAGGGTCGGAAAGCGTCAGTGTCGACATCACCGTTCTCGAATCGAAGCCGACCCGCTCCATATCCGGGCGGGTGATCGATGCCGACACGGGGCAGCCGGCCGAAGGGATCGAGATCGCCTACAACACAATGTCAGACGGTGACAGATACATCAACCATTGGAGGTCGAATGGCGAAATATCGGGGGCGCAGGGCGAGTTCAGTCTGAAAGGCATGGCGCCTGGAAAATACCAAATCGTCGCTCGCCCTGAAAGCGAGAGTGAGTTTTACAGCGATCCGGCGCCCTGCGACTTGAGCGACGGCGACGTCGCCGGCATGGAGATCAAAGTTCGTCGTGGAGGCTCGATCAGCGGCGTCGTGGCAATCGAAGGGACGGATGATCCGAAGGCGCTGGCGAAACTGCCGGAGCTTTATCTTTATGTAAACGTCTGGAGGGATGGCTCCGACGCGCGGAGGAAGGACAATCCGAAGGTCAACGCGGATGGAAGTTTTCAGGTTCGCGGACTGCCTCAGAGCTATGTCCAGATTACGTATGACCCGAAGTCTAACGGTCATGGTTTGTCGCTGGCGCGCATCGAACATAACGGCGAGGTCGTGCGCGACGTGATCTGGGCCGGCCCAGGCAAACACGTGACGGGAGTGCGCGTCGTTCTGGCATACAACAGGCGCCAGCAGTGATTAGCCTTAACCTGGAAGGGGAGAAACAATGAGACGGCTACTCATTCTGTCCGGCTGCGCAGTATTTCTGTTCACGTCGTTGAACCCTACGGCCTCAAGCCAGATTGATCGGGGTTTCGACGGCGTAATCACCGGCAGAGTGACGACTCTGACCGGCGAGCCGATGGTTGGCGTGAGGGTCAGCGCACTTTTGGTTAAAGATCTCAACGGCGATCCCAATCGGCGGCAATTCGGCGGGCGCCAGCGCTTCACCGACGATCGCGGCGTCTATCGCATCTACGGGCTTAGGCCGGGAATTTACATCGTATATGCGCGGGGCGATGTGACATCATCGCCGATTTCGCCTTACGAAGGCTACGCGCCGACCTATCATCCTTCGTCGCCGCGCGCGACCGCTTCCGAAGTTAGGGTCGCTAAAGGCAGCGAGGCGACAGGGGTTGACATACGCTATCGCGGCGAACGCGGCTACGCTGTCAGCGGCCTGGCGCCTGTTGGCAAAGATGCGCCGCGAGGCACAGGCCTGTCAGTCGCGCTTTACGACGTATCATCAGGCTTCCTGGCCGGAATTCATGACCTTGGGCGGGTCGAGTCGCAAAACGCTTTCACGATCAAAGGCGTTACTGACGGCGAATATGAGATTGTCGCGCGTGTCCACGGAACGGAGAATGATGAATCCCACGTTTCGCTGCCGCGTCGCGTAAAGGTCAGGGGCGCTGACGTCGGCGGAATCGAGTTGAAGTTTGCGCCCCTGGCTTCGGTTTCAGGGAAAGTTGTTGTCGAGGCCTCGCCGGACGCCTGCGAGGGCGGCCGCAAGTCTTCGCGAAATAACATATTCCTTAGATTTCGTCCCGATACTAAGGCAATGACTGATACGAGACGAAATAGGAACTTTCAGTCCGGCGGCTCGGTGAGTGAACAAGGCGAGTTCAACATCTCCGGCCTCGACCCTAGCCGCTATTTCATTAGCTCGGGGCTGCCCGACGAGAACTGGTACTTCAAATCAATCGCCGCCCCCGTCGCTACGGCAGGCAGAGACTCCGTCGGAACCATGGCGACCTATGACGTCGGGCGCAATGGGTTGGCGTTGAAATCGGGCGATAGGGTATCAGGCCTGGTCGTGACCATTGCCAATGGGGCTGCGAGCTTGCGTGGTAGCCTGAAGGTGGAGAACGAGAGCTTGCGGGCGCCAGCAAGGATGGTCGTTCATCTCGTTCCGGCTGAACCGGCGGCGGCTGACGACGTCCTGCGCTTTGCCGAAGTCCCCGCGGGCCGAAACGGCGCATTCGAGTTCAAAAATATCGCCCCGGGCAAATACCATCTGCTTACGCGCTCCGCGCCGAACGATGAACCGAACGATAATCCGCCCGCCGCCTGGGACGCAGTCGAGCGCGCGAAGCTTCGGAAAGAGGCCAAGGCGATGAAGGTCGAGATTGAATTGAAACCTTGCCAACGCGTTACGGATCAGATTGTGAAATAATATTAGCCACAGAGCCACAGAGTACACAGAGAAATCATTAAATATCCTCTGTGTACTCTGTGGCTTTGTGGCTAATATTCCATATAAATACCGTAGTAAGGAGTCATGAGCCGTGGAAGATTCGATCAAGCAGATCATCGAGAGTTACAACCCGAATACGCCTTTGGCAGAGGCGTGGACGATCCCCGCGGCCTGGTACGTAGATTCGCAGATCATGGAACTGGAGCGGAGGACGGTCTTCTCGCAATCCTGGCAGCTTGTTGGGCGCGCAGATCGGGTCCGCAATCCGGGCCAGTACGTCACATGGGAATTGGCCGGGGAGCCGCTTCTGGTCGTCAGGGGCGACGATCGGGTTTTGCGCGGCTTCTTCAATGTCTGCCGCCACCATGCCGCAGCCGTCGTGACTGCCGCCGAAGGCGAGACTCGCAACCTGCGATGCCCATATCACGGCTGGACTTACTCGCTCGAAGGAGAGCTTCGTGGGACGCCGGATTTCACCGGCGTTTGCGACTTCGATCGCGCGGCGAACGGGCTCGCGCCTGTCGAGACCGCGGTCTGGGAGAACTGGGTTTTCGTCAAACTCGATCGGGGCGGCCCTTCGCTCGAAAACTTTCTCGGCGCCGATCTCATCGGCCGAATGCGAGAGCTGGATCTGGGTAATTTTCACTGGTTGGAGCGGCGACGCTACACTCTCGACTGCAACTGGAAGGTGTTTGTCGATAATTACCTCGACGGCGGCTATCACGTGCCCTATCTTCATAAGGGCCTCGACAGCGTACTCGACTACGTCGGTTACACGATCGAAACCGGCGGGCGGTTTTGCCTGCAATCAAGCCCTGTCATCGCAAAGGGGGCCGAGGCGCAAACAGGCGCCGTTCGCAAGGGCGACCGCGCCTTTTACTACTGGGTTTACCCCAACCTCATGATCAACTTGTACGAAGGGGTGATGGATACGAACCTCGTCATTCCACTCGGAACTGATCGGACCGAGGTCATCTTCGATTTCTATTTCACAGACGTTTCGGAGCAGGCCCGCGAACGCAACCTCGCCAGCGTCACCGTCGCTGAACGGATTCAGGGTGAAGACGTGGCGATCTGCGAATCGGTTCAGCGCGGGCTCAAGTCGCGCTCTTACACGGCGGGGCGGCTCTCTGTGCGGCGCGAAGCGGGAGAGCGCCTTTTCCATCAACTCCTTCACGCTGACTTGCGGATATGGGACAAGTGACATCGACTTACGACCTGCTGGCCAGAGTAGAGCAGGGGGACGAATACGCGTTTACCGCTTTGTTCGAAAAATATCAGAAGCGCCTCGCGTTGCTGATTTACTATAAGCTAAGCCGCGAGATGCGGCGGCTGGCCGACGCGGAGGATGTGTTGCAGGAGACGTTCCTCGAAGCCTTCCGTGACATTAAGCGTTTTCGATATGAGAAACCAGGGGGCTTCCTCAGCTGGTTGTCGAGGATCGCCGACCACGTAATCACCGACGCCGCCCGATTCCATGGTAGACAGAAGCGGAGAGCCGAATTTGTGCGATTCCGGTCGGTCGGGACCCCGGACGGGCCTGAGCCCGTGGATAGCGCCACTCCCAGCCGATTGTTGGCGGAGAAAGAGAGCCTGCAAGCGTTGATTCAAAAACTTGACAGCCTGCCGGAGGACTATCGCCGCGCAATCCTCCTCGCGAAGGTGGAAGGCCTGTCCAACGCGGAGATGGCCGAACAACTCGGCCGGAGCAGGGAAGCCGCCGCGTTGTTGTTGCACCGGGCGATCAAACGATTTCGAGCAATTCAAGAACAAGATCAGTGTTGAATTACGGTTCGGTTACATTTTACGAGTCTTTGAACTATTGATCTTCCTGCCGCGGAGCGGCTATTGACCGTA
>DATEMG010000237.1:0-8954 GCA_035275805.1 Blastocatellia bacterium | reverse complement strand
CCCACTCACCATTTCCCACTTTTTGTCCGGTCTTTACTCTTCCATGCAGGTTTCCGCGCCACACCGTGTTCCGACGGTAGGAAGAGCGAGGAACCAACCGCTCTCGTCAGGCGTCAAAACAGCCGAATCGTAATTCGCCAGTCTGATTCGTGAAGCGTCGAGCTTGGCGTCACATCGTGACGCGAGGGGGGTAGTGTGCCCTGTCAACGACATGGAGAAAAATTGATGAAACGAAGACCTTTGCTCTCGTTGATCTGTGCGGCGATCTTTATGGCCGTCGCGTTTGCATTCGTCTATCTCGTCCCCGTGAACGACTCCGGTGTGGTAGAGGCCGCGCCCGGCAAAGTCACGCAGGGCGCGCTGGAAGTGATAGGCCGTGACGGCGGGCCGCGAGCCGAGTGCCCGCTCAAACACACCGACGTCAAAGCCGAAGTCAGCGGCCAACTCGCCCGCGTCACCGTCACGCAGGAGTTTCGCAATCCGTTCCGGGAAAAGATCGAAGCCGTTTACGTCTTCCCGCTGCCGCGGTCGGCGGCCGTAGACGATATGACGATGGTCGTCGGCGACCGCACGATCAAAGGCAAAATCAAACGCCGCGAAGAGGCGCAGGCGATCTACGAAGCCGCGCGCGAGGCCGGACAGACCGCCGGCCTGCTCGACCAGGAGCCCCCCAACATCTTCACTCAATCGGTGGCGAATATCGCTCCCGGCGCCGAGGTGAAGATCACGATAAGTTACATAGAATTTCTGAAGTACGAGGCCGGAACGTATGAATTCGTTTTTCCGATGGTAGTCGGCCCGCGTTACATCCCAGGCCGGCCGACCGGAAAGCATGGGGGCGGTTGGGCGCCGGATACCGACAAGGTTCCCGACGCCTCGCGAATTACGCCGAGGGTCGCTCCCAAGGGCATGCGCGCGGGCCACGACATCTCGATCGAGGTCAAACTCGACGCCGGCGTCCCCATTGACTGGTTGCAATCCACACTCCACGAAGTCGCCATCGCCAGGACGGACCATCATCGCGCTGTCGTGCGGCTGAAAGACCAGGCGACGATTCCGAACAAAGACTTCATCCTCAAATTCGACGTCGCGGGCAAGAAGATTTCCGACGCGGTTATGACGCATCGCGGGGCGCGGGGCGGCTTCTTCACGTTGATCCTGCAGCCGCCGGAGCGCGTGACCGCCGCCGACGTCACGCCGAAAGAACTGGTCTTTGTGCTCGACACTTCGGGCTCGATGGAAGGCTTCCCTATTGAAAAAGCGAAGGAGACGATGAAGCTCGCGCTCGACAACCTTTATCCGGAAGACACCTTCAACCTGATCACTTTCTCCGGCGACACTCACATTTTATTTCCTCAGCCGGTCCCAGCGACGCGAGAAAACCTGCAACTGGCTCAGAATTTTCTTGCGTCCCGTCAAGGCTCGGGCGGAACCGAGATGATGAGCGCCATCCGCGCCGCGCTCGCCCCCTCCGACGAACAGGACCACGTCCGCATAGTCTGTTTCATGACCGACGGACACGTCGGCGACGACATGGAGATCATCTCTGAAATCCAACTGCACCCGAATGCGCGCGTCTTCGCGTTCGGCATCGGCTCGTCTCCGAACCGATTCCTGCTGGACAAAATGGCCGAACAGGGGCGGGGGGAGGTCGAATATGTGACGCTGGAGGATGACGGCTCGGACGCCGCGCGGCGTTTTCACGAACGCGTGCGCAATCCGCTGCTGACCGACATCGAGATTGACTGGGCTGGATTGCCGGTCGCCGACGTCTATCCGAAGCGCATTCCTGACCTCTTCAGCGCGAAGCCGTTGATTCTGACCGGGCGCTACACGTCTGCGGCGCGAGGCGCGATTCGATTGCGCGGCAATCTGGCCGGTCAGAATTTCGAGAAGGAGATTCCGATTGAATTGCCAAAATTACAAAACGCGCATGACGTGTTGGCGACGCTCTGGGCGCGCGCTCGAATTGACGACCTGATGGGCCAGAATTACGCCGGAATTCAGAATGACGATCCGCAGCCGAACGTGCGCGAAGCGATCACACAGCTCGGGTTGGAATACCGGCTGATGACGCAGTTCACATCGTTCGTCGCGGTCGAAGAGATGACGGTGACTGACGGCGGCCAGCCTCGGCGAATTGACGTACCGGTGGAAATGCCGGAGGGCATGAGGCGAGCAGGGGCGTCCGAAGTAAACGAGGCGGCGCCAGGAGCGATAAACGTCAGTGGCGCCGCCTATGCCTTCGATTTCACACCTATGGGGACCTGGCGGGCTATGGGATGGAGTACGCGCGTCGTGCTTCTCATTCTGCTTATTATGTCACTCTGGTCAATCGGGATTGTGGCTGAGCGATACCTGACATTCCGCGTGGCCAGGAGCCAATCTCGTGAGTTCGCCCCAAAGATCGCGTCATCGCTCGAGAACCAGAAGATTGATGACGCGATCAGCCTTTCCGATAAATACAAGAAGAGCCACCTGGCGGTGGTGGTTAACGCCGGGTTGAAGAGGTTCCACGATGATCAACTGTCGAGTGACGCCGTTTTGGACGCGTCAGAGCGCGCGTTGCGGCGCGCCACGGCAGTCAAACTCGCTGAATTCAGGCGAGGTCTCTACGGACTAGCGATCATCGGCTCAACCGCTCCATTCGTGGGGATGTTCGGCACGGTGATCGGAATCATCAACGCCTTCGGGGGAATGGACAATTCGACTTCAGCTGGTTTCTCGGCGGTGGCCGCAGGTATCGCGGAAGCTCTCGCGACCACGGCGCTCGGACTTGCCGTTGGGATCCCTGCGGTATGGCTGTTCAACTACTTCACCAACAAAGTAAACAACTTCGTGGTCGAAATGGACAACTCTTCGGCCGAGTTGATCAGCTTCTTCCTTAAACAGCGTGGCAAGAAACACGTTTGACCTGCGCAAGCGACCATGCAAATGGCTTAGAGGCGTAAGCGAGGTCACGCGCCGACTCGAAAATTCGAGCGCCTCGCCTGCAAGCTTCCGCGAGGCGCCGCGTTCTGACAACGGAGGAAATTGAAGATTGCGGAACTAACCGCACTCGTCAGGCGTCAAAACAGCCAAATCGCGATTTGCCAATTTTGGTTCGTGAAGTGTCGATCTTTGCGTCACATCGTAACGCAGGGGATTAGCTCGTCCATGTCAATGGAATGGAGAAGGAGAAATGAAACAAAGATTTTTGCTTACGTTGGTCTGTGCGGCCATCTTTCTGGTTGTCGCAATCGCATTCGCCAATCTCGTCCCCGCGAAGGGTTCTGGCGTGGTCAATGCCGCGTCCGGCAAAGTCACGCAGGGCGCGCTACAGGTGTTGGGACTTGACGGCCGGTCTCGCGCCGAATGCCCGCTCAAACATACCGACGTCAAAGCCGAAGTCAGCGGCCAACTCGCCCGCGTCACCGTCACGCAAGAATTTCACAATCCGTTCCAGGAAAAGATCGAAGCCGTTTACGTCTTCCCGCTGTCGCAATCGGCGGCAGTAGACGACATGACGATGGTCGTCGGCGACCGCACGGTCAAAGGCAAAATCAAACGCCGCGAAGAGGCGCAGGCGATCTACGAGGCCGCGCGCGCGGCCGGACAGACCGCCGGCCTGCTCGACCAGGAGCGCCCCAACATCTTCACTCAATCGGTGGCGAATATCGCTCCCGGCGCCGAGGTGAAGATCACGATAAGTTACGTAGAGTTTCTGAAGTACGAGGCCGGAACGTATGAATTCGTTTTTCCGATGGTAGTCGGCCCGCGCTACATCACGGGCCGACCTACTGGTAAGCGGGGAGGCGGTTGGGCGTCGGACACAAACAAGGTTCCCGACGCCTCGCGTATTACCCCGAGGGTCGCTCCCAAGGGCATGCGCGCGGGCCACGACATCTCGATCGAGGTCAAACTCGACGCCGGCGTCCCGATCGACGGGCTGCAATCCACGCTTCACGAAGTCGACCTCGCCAGGGCAGACAATCATCGCGCCGTCGTACGGCTGAAAGACCAGGCGACGATTCCGAACAAAGACTTCATCCTCAAATTCGATGTCGCGGGTAAAGCGGTTTCCGATGCGGTTATGACGCATCGTGGGACGCAAGGCGGCTTCTTCACGCTGATCCTGCAGCCGCCGGAGCGCGTGACCGCCGCCGACGTCACGCCGAAAGAACTGGTCTTCGTGCTCGACACTTCCGGATCGATGTCGGGATTCCCGATTGAGAAAGCTAAGGAGACGATGAAGCTCGCGTTCGACAACCTTTATCCAGAAGACACCTTCAACCTGATCACTTTCTCCGGCGACACTCACGTTTTATTTCCTCAGCCAGTCCGAGCGACGCGAGAAAACCTGCAACTGGCGCAGAGTTTTCTCGCGTCCCGTCAAGGCTCGGGCGGAACCGAAATGATGAGCGCCATCCGCGCCGCGCTCGCCCCGTCCGACGAACAAGACCACGTCCGCATAGTCTGCTTCATGACCGACGGCTACGTCGGCAACGACATGGAGATTATCTCCGAAATCCAAAAACACCCGAACGCGCGCGTCTTCGCGTTCGGCATCGGCTCTTCTCCGAACCGATTCCTGCTGGACAAAATGGCTGAACACGGGCGCGGTGAGGTCGAGTACGTGACGCTGGAGGGTGAAGGCTCGGACGCCGCGCGGCGTTTTCACGAACGCGTACGCAATCCGTTGCTGACCGACATCGAGATTGATTGGGTTGGATTGCCGGTCGCCGACGTCTATCCGAAGCGCATTCCCGACCTCTTCAGCGTGAAGCCGTTGATCCTTACCGGGAGATACACGTCGTCGGCGCGAGGCGTGATTCGGTTGCGCGGCAATCTGGCCGGGCAGAACTTCGTGAAAGAGATTCCAGTCGAGCTGCCTGAATCGCAAACCGAACATGACTCGATGGCGACGCTCTGGGCGCGTACGCGAATTGACGACCTGATGAGCCAGGATTACGCCGGAGTTCAGAATGGCGATGCGCAAATGGACGTAAAGGAAGCGATTACGCAACTTGGCTTAGAATACCGTTTGCTGACGCAATTCACCTCATTCGTCGCGGTCGAAGAGATGACCGTGACCGATGGCGGCCAGCCGCGACGGATTGACGTGCCGGTGGAAATGCCGGAGGGCATGAGCCGCGAGGGCGTGTTTGGAGACGATAACGGCCAACTGTTCAGCCAGAGGAGCAAAGACAAGCCGTTTGAGAAATTAGACTTGCTAGCGCCACTATCGAGGCCACCTAGCGCTGCTTACAAATCAGTCCCTAAGGCTAAAGCGCGAGTCGGCGCAGGGGCTGGCGTCGGTTACGGCAAAGGCACCGGTATCGGCCCAGGCTACGGCCCTGGTGCTGGAGGCAATGTAGGAGGCGCTTCGGCGCAATTGGGAGGTGAAAAAGCTCCTCCGCCTCCGCCTAAACCTCCTCCGACATCCAAAGGCGCTCCACCACAAATGTCGCTTGGCATCCCAGTCTCGGATGGAGTCTTGCAAGGCAGCGCGACCAAGAAAGTTCAGCCTGCTTACCCTGAGATAGCCAGATCCGCAAAAGCAAGTGGCGTAGTTCTAGTCCAGGTCACGACCAATGAAAGCGGCGAAGTGATCAATGCGCAAATCATCCGCAGCCACCCCCTGTTCAGCGCCGCCGCCCTCCAGGCGGCGAAACAATGGCGCTTCAAGCCTACGGAACTTTCCGGCGTGCCGGTGAAGACTCAAGGAATCCTGACCTTCAACTTCGGTGAAGGCACGAACGCTACGTCTGACGAGACCGTACCGATGACGCCGCTGACCGGAGAACAAATCAAGGAGGAACTGCGCGCCAAACTCCATCCGGCGGTTATAGCAGTGATCGAACGACTAAAGAACAAAGACGCGAAACCGGGCGCGGAAGAATTGAAATTCACGCGCGACGGCAAGGCCGAGATTCAAGTCTGGCTGATTGACAAGTCGGCTGAGACCATAAATCAATTGAAGAAGCTCGGCTTCGAAACGCTGCTCGATCCGCAATCGTCGAAATTGATCATCGGTCGATTGCCGGTCGAGAAGCTGGAGGCGTTGGTTGAGCTGCCTGCGGTGAGATACATCGCGCCGCAGACAAAATAAGCTCGTAGTCCCGCCTTCAGGCGAAAGGGGTTGGAGCGCCAAACCTTTCTGCCTGAAGGCGGGACTACAAATCCATGTCGCGTACTGTTCACCTTTCCACTATTCAGACTCATTTTCGCGCATGTAGGCGGTAAGACCTTCGTCCGCCGCAATCAGAATCGCAGCCAACTTCTTGGTACTGGCGGCTTCTTTTGTCAGCTTGTTCTTGGCAGCCGAATCTTTGGCCTTTCCAGCCTGTTTTTCAAGTTTAACCGCCTTGGCGGTGAACAGGCCGGAGGCGGTCCTAAGGCCGTTTTGGGCGATAATGATGATAGTGGTCTCTTTGTCCATGTGAGTGTTCTCCTTGGTGTGTTGCGTTTTCAATTTGGGCGAGCAACCACCCGCGTAAGGCGGGCGGCGAATCAGCGCTTGCTGAGAATGGCTCAGGCCGGCAAAGCCCCGATCAATCGGTCGATCTCTTCCCGCGTGTTGTAGAAATGGGGAGAGATCCGCAACCGACCTAACCGGGCCGTTGTAATGATACGACGATCGTCCAAAAGATGACAGAGTTCCTGGGCTGAATATTTTTCGTGTTGGAGACAAATGATCGCCGATTTCTCTCCGTTCCTGCGCGAACTGACCACGCGATAACCGCGATCCATCAATCTTTCCCTGAGGCGTTCGCAAAGATAATCGCCGAGGTCGAGCAAATGGCTTTCGATCTTCTCGAGGCCGATTTGCAGGAACAATTCAATCGCCGCCCCTAATCCCGCCACCCCCACGGTGTTCAAGGCGCCGGCTTCGAAACGTCTCGCGCTGGGCGCGTAAGGCTGATCGTAGTTCAAATAATCTTCGGGATTGTTCACGGAAAGCCACCCGACCAGGGTTGGCTTCACTCGCTCCATTGCGCGGCGGGAAACATAAAACAGCGCCACGCCCTCAGGACCGAGCAGAAACTTATGGGCGTCCGCCGAGAGGGCGTCTATCGCGCAGGCCTCGACGTCAAGTCCGAGCGCGCCCAGACCCTGTATCGCGTCGACGACGAACAGAACGTCGCGCTCGCGGCAGTGACGGCCGATCGCGGCCAGGTCGTTGCGAAACCCGCTGCCGAATTCGACGAAGCTCAAGGCTACGACGCGGGTGCGTTCGTCGATCAGATTCAGAATCTCTTCGGTCTCAAGGCGGCAATCGCGTTCGCGCGCCATTTTCAGCTCTACGCCGAATTCGCGTTTGATCCGCATCCACGGGACGACGTTGGCCGGGAACTCGCAATCGGCTGTGACGACGTTGTCGCCTTCGCGCCAATCGACGCCGTTCGCCACCATTGCCAACCCCGCCGATGTGTCCGGCGCGAAGGCTATCTCGTCCGGCTTGGCGTTGATCAACCGGGCCGCCAGCTCGCGCGTCTGTTTGATCGCAGCGAGCCACTCGCGGTAATGGACCGCGCCGTTCTCCATCACGTCGCGCGCGTGTCGTTGCATCCTTTCGTAAACAGGGATTGAAATCGGGCAGACCGCCGCGTGATTGAAGTAGACGTAGTTTTGGGTGACTGGAAAAAGTTTGCGAATTTCAGAGTTCATTAGATCTAAAACGACACAGAGACACAGAGACACAGAGACGGAGAGAAAGAGGAAAGGATGGACGGAGTGATGAATCGCTTGATTGTCTCTCTGTCTCTCTGTCCATCCCTCTCTGTGGCTCTGTCGCTCTGTGGCATTTCTTCCGTCCTAAAGTTTGAAACAGGTTCTCACCTCGCCGACTTCGACCTTGCTATGATTGAAGATTGTCGGCCGCGCGTAATGCGCGAGCGACGCGAGTTGGGCGTCGTCGAGCAACCCGAGCTGCCGCAATGTTTCGATCACCACGGGGTCGCGCGCGCGGCGGACGTCTCCGTCTTCGATCTTGACGGCGATGCCGAGACCCTTTGGGTAGCGCTCGTTCGGCTTCACGCCCAGCAAATGGGCGCCTTCTGCCCCGACTTTTGAAATGATCTCGCCTTTCGCGACGAGCATCAGGTCGGTGTCGAGACGGTCGCGCGTCCCGCCCACCATTTCGGGGTGTTCGATCATCGCGTTGACCACGGCGCCGGCGGCTCGGGTGAGCTCCGGCTCGATCCCCGCATGTCGAGCGGCTGCGAGCCGCGCATAACTTCGCGCCATCGCCTCGACGCTCAAGCCGAAGACCGGCGCGCCGCATCCATCGACCGCCACCTTGATATCGTCAATTGGCGCATCGGCGAAACGCGCGAGCGTCGAGCGAATCCGCCGTTGAACCGGATGATCGGGATCTAGGTAATTATCCAAGGGCTCGCCGATGTGCTTCGCAAACGCGAGCATCCCGGCGTGTTTGCCCGAACAGTTGTTGTGCAGCGCGCCGGGCTCGATGTTTTCTGCGCGAAGCCGTTTCGCGGAAGCGTCGTCAAACGGCATGTGAGCGCCGCATTTCAACGCCGATTCTTCCAGCGCGATTTTGTTCAGTATTGATAGGACGGTTTCGAGATGGGAGCTTTCGCCGCTGTGCGAGCCGATGATCACGGCCAGTTCGCGCGGAGTGAATCCGTACCGCGCCGCCGCGCCGCTCGTGATGATCGGGATAGTCTGAAATGGTTTTGCGGCGGAACGGAACCAGGCCGGAGTTCCGATTTCGCCAAGGCCCGCGACTAGAGCGCCCGTCGCATCTACAACGGCGATGAATCCGCGATGACGCGATTCAACCAACGGGCCGCGCGTGACCTCGACCAGAGGGGGCGAAGAATCGAGGATCGAAGATAGAGGGTCGAGGATCGAAGTCTGATTGCCCGATTTCTTCATAAACTCGATGATAATCGAGGCTCGCGCAAAAGAAAATCAGCCGCGAAAACCAAAAGGGTCGAGCGCCGAAGGTC
>DATEMG010000236.1:0-7130 GCA_035275805.1 Blastocatellia bacterium | reverse complement strand
TGAACGATAAAACTCGGCATATCCGTTATTCGTCGTTGGTCAACTGAATCAGAAATGATATTCGCGTCCGATTTCGGCCACGATGATCCGAGGATTATTGAGCGCCTCTATCTCCTCGACGACTTGTTCGCGGTAGGCCGGTTTGACATGCACGGCGTAGATCGGCGTGTCCGGCCTCATCTTCGACATCTCTTCGAGCAGCGTCGCCGGGGAATGGTGTTGCGAGACGCGCGCTAATTCCGTCAGGCGGTTGGGAAATGAAAGGTCGATGAAGATGGCGCGCAGTTTGTCGCGCCTGATCGGCGCCCGCCAGATATTTTCGGTCGCGCCCGTATCGGAGGTGAAGAGCAGCGCGCTGCTGTCGTCCTCCACGACGAGGCCGTGAGTCGGGATCGTATGGGTGACCTCGACCGGGGTCACCTTCAGCCCTTCAGCGAGAAAACTATCGCCAGACCTGATCTGTTGAAAAGTGATCAGGTCGCCTTCGGCGTTCTTCATAAGGTCCAACGGTATCCACACCTGGTGGTTGAATATGTATTGCCGCAGCGCGTCGAAATCCGACTGCGTCGCGTAAATCCTGACCGGCTCGCGGATCTCCTCGAACAGGTCGGTCAGGTAAAGAGGGAGCGATAATATGTGGTCCAGATGCGTGTGTGTGATGATGATAGAACGGACCCGAAGCTGCTCCTCACGACTCAGACCGATCGCGATCGCGCCGGCGTCAATCGCCAGCGTGTCGTTGATCAGATAGGTCGTCAGCAGCTGAACCCGCCCATCCGCCGTGCTTGGGATTATCCGGAATTTCACTGTTGCAATTGAGAGCGCAATGGGGCGAGCGCTGTATTATTGGGATTGACCTCTTCGAGTCGCTTGAGCGTCTCGCCGGCCGCACCCTTTTCGCCTTTGTCTATCAAAGCCTGGGTGAGATTCTGCAGCGATTTTTCATAGCGTGAATCGATTTTCAGCGCCTCCCGGAAAGCGATGATTGCCCTGTCCAGGTCGCGCGGGGATCGCAGGTAAAAACTCAGCCCAAGATCATTACGCACCGTCGCGTCGTTCGGATTTTGTTTCACGGCCGACTGATACCAGCGTTCGGCCTCCTCGTAACGCTTCAATTCGAAGTTTGTGTCGCCCAGGGCGACGAGCAGATTGAAATCTTTCGGGCGCGTTTTGAATGCGCTTTGGTAAAACTCGAGCGCTCCGTCGAACCGATTGATTTGTCTGAACAGGTCGGCGGCCTGCATCTGGGCCTCGAAATTTCCCGGCTCTTTGCGCGCCCGCTCGATGACGGCCATCACCTCTGCCTGCGAGCCAGCGTTCGAACCACTGCCTGCGGCGCCGGACGAATCGCCAGACCCCCCGGTCGCCCCGTTCGCTCCAGTAGGAGGATGATCAGGGGGGAGCGTGTTTGAAGTCCCCGCCGGTCCGCCGGCCGTGGCTGCGGGATGGTTGGCCTGGTTGATATTAATGGTTCCAATGTAGCCGATGAGAATTCCTGCAAGCAGACCGATGATTCCGTAAAGAAAGTTTGGTTTATTCATTGCGTGATCGAACGTTTTCAGGATTAGGGACAGATTGACTGTCGTCCGTCTGCCCACAAATTGCGCCCCACAAATCGCGCCCCACAATTCGCGCGATGGACAGACTAAAGCCTGTCCCGCTCCCAGATTAAAGTCTGTCCCATTCCCGCGTCAATCTTAAAGAGCGGCGCCTTGCTTTCGCAAAGATGGCGTAATATTATCCAGGCGTTATGATCATGATGCAAACGCGCGCTTTAGGCGCGACGAAAAAGTACGGCAAGCGATGTAAATAATTATGCCGTCTCCCCGTAATGGTCGCTTGTCTACATAAGGAGGCGATTATGAGCAAGCGACTAACCAACCGCGAAAAACTTCTCTCCAAGCTGAACAATTTATCTGAAAACGAGATCGGGGAAATCCTCAAATACGCCATGGCCCTGGAAAGAGCCACAGAACGAACCCTGGAAAGAGTAGGATATGGCGACGGCGTCGCTGAAGCGATCCCTCAAACATCCGAAGACGAATTATTGACAATGCTGAGCGCGGCCCGCGAAAACCGTCGCGCGCGGCAGGTGTTCGAGTGGGAGTCTGTTCGCAGACGGGTGGAGGGGAAAGGGTCGGTCCATTGGCGCCGTTAGTGTTTTGGCGACTCCGGCGCCGTAATCGCGGATAATGAACGAAAACAGATTGCAAGCGCCAATGTTGTTGATAGCCCCCCTGCTGTTTCTATGTACGCTGTTAGTCGGGGAGCCCCGGCAAACAAGAGGACAGGAAGCGGACCGGCGGACGGACCGATCGCGGCAGGAATTGCTTGAGCGACTGGCGTCAGGCGACGAGGAGCGGCGTATCGATTCCTTAGTGCGAATCTGCGCGCTCTTGCGTGACGAGCCTGATGCGATTGAAACTCAGGTCGTTACTCCTCTCGGCGCCGTTCTTCGGCGGGATTCATCGCCAGTCGTCCGCGCCCTGGCCGCAAGGGCGCTGGAAATCTGCGCCGGAAATCCTGGCGGCGGCCGGGGCGATGAGGCGGCCGCGGCGCTGCTCGCCGCGCTCGGTAAAGAACGAGAGTTGGCGGTGCGCAAGGCGATTATCTACGCGCTGGCGCGTTATCCTCAACCCCAGGTCACCTCGGCGCTGATCCCATTTCTCAAAAATAAACATACTGAAGTGCGGGCCGCGGCGGCCTATGCCCTGGCCGAGAATGGCGACCCGGCCTCTGCTAAAGCTTTGGCCGAACTATTGCGGAGGGGCGCCAAAGACGAAGACTCGTTCGCGCGTAGCCAGGCGGCGCGCGGTCTTGGCCAGGTCGGCGGTCATGATGCGATTGATCTGCTGACCCACGCCTTGTCTAATGACAGATCACAGGAGGTTCGGCGTGAAACCGCGCTGGCGCTGGGCCGGATAGCGACCTCGCAGGACTCGAAGGTGATCGAGGCTTTGCGTAACGCTACCCTGTCAAATGACCCTTACCTGGTCAGCGCTGCCGAGAAGGCCCTCGCCAACATTAATTCGAGGAATCCTTAATTTATTAATTCCGCTGGACAACCTGTTGATCAATGCGTATCATCGACAACGTCGCCCTAGATGAGACACGGTCATATTCCAGACCGGGCATAAAACGAGCTGAAGAGAACAAAGAATACTCAACGCCATCATGGCAGGCCACGCTTGCGCAGCGATAGGCGTTCTCAACGGGACTAAGAAGATGAGTAGAAATGGTAAGCTCGATAATCGCCGCATGGGTTCTTCACCTGCGACGAAAACCTCCTCCGCAAAATTCGCATTGTTCCTATTGATTTCGGCTGCGCTCGCTCTGGGCGTAGTTTCGTACGCGCGGCCGAAAGACAAGTCCAATTCCAAGGCGAGCGGCTCCGCGGTCGATGTCGAAAACTTCGGCCAGGTGACGGACTTCTACTATCGTGGCTCGCAGCCGAAGGGCGAAGAGTACAATCAACTCGCCGGCATCGGGGTCAAAACGATCATCGACCTGCGCGACAATCCGAAAGATTATGCGAAGGGATTGACCGAGCAGGCTGGAATGAAATACATCAATTTCCCGCTGAGCGACAAGGATTATCCGCCGCCCGACGCCGCGTCGAAGTTCCTGTCATTGGTGAATGACAAAGAGAATTGGCCGGTTTACGTGCATTGCGCCGGCGGACGCCATCGGACTGGCGCGATGACCGCCGTCTTTCGCATGACGATTCAGGGATGGGACGCCAACCGCGCCTATGAAGAGATGAAGGATTACGATTTCTACAAGCGGTATGGGCATGGGTCCATGAAGCGCTATGTCTTCGATTACTTTCGCGATATCGGTAATAAACGGACCGAGAGTCAAACCGCTGAACCGGTAAATCAATAAGTCGCTCTCCAAACGCAACCCAGGGAATTTATAAGCCGGGCGTCTCGTGAATATACAGCCTCAGTCTTGACGCTCTCTCGCCCCGCGTGATACTTCTGCGCCTCGCGTAAGCTTCGCTTTGTAACACAATGAAAACTCTTATCCGCGAATCCCTCTTTTCGCTCATCGCAGTCGCAGCAGCGTTCCTCACCGGGAGTTTGATCGTCCTCGCCATGGGCGACAGTCCGAAGAAGGTCTATCTTCTATTGGTCTCGGGCGCGTTCGGACTTTACGACGCGATGGGCAATTTTACGTTCGATCCCTGGGGCTACACGCTCTTTCAGACGACGCCGCTGATATTCACCGGTCTGGCCGTGGCGCTGGCGTTCAAATGCGGATTGTTGAACATCGGGGCTGAAGGACAGTTATATGTGGGCGCGTTCGCCGCCGCCTGGGTCGGAATCACCTTCACAAAGTTTCCCGGATTTGTTTTGATCCCGATGGCTATGATCGCCGCTATGGGGGCGGGAGCGGTGTGGGGCGCGATTCCGGGGGCGCTCAAGGCTCGGTTCGGATCGCACGAAGTGATCAATACGATAATGATGAACTTCGTCGCGGTCGGTCTGGTCAGTTATCTGACGCAGCGGTTTTTCAAAGAGCAAGGCGATCCGATAATGCAGACCGCGCCAATCGCAGATCAGGCCCGCATACCCCGCTTCTCGACTCTGCTCTCCCCATTCGGCGTCGACTTTCCGCAGCGCATTCCACTGAACGTCTCGTTCTTGCTCGCCCTCCTCGCAGCTTTTCTGGTCTGGGTCTTTTTATGGCGGACGAAATGGGGGTATGAGATTCGCGCTGTCGGCTCAAATCCTGCGGCGGCGGAATACGGCGGCGTCAGCGTGCGGAAACAGATCGTGCTGGCGATGGCGTTGTCGGGCGCGCTGGCGGGAATGGTCGGAGTGAACGAGGCGCTCGGTTACCGTTACCGCTATTACCACGAGTTTTCGCCGGGCTACGGCTTCTCCGGTATCGCGGTGGCTCTTCTCGGGCGCAATCATCCCGCGGGCGTCGTGCTCGCCGCCCTGCTGATCGGGGCGCTCAATCGCGGTGGGCTGCCCGTTGACATCTTCACCGACAAAGTGTCGAAGGATATGGTGGTTGTGCTTCAGGGGATTATCATTCTGTTCGTGGCCATGGAAGCCCTGTTTCGTGGTCAACTGGCGCGATTCATTCCCGGGTTGATGAAAAAGCCTGAGACGGCAGGCCGACCCTGAGGGAAGGCGTATTTCGTTGACCGCGCCCATCATCGAAGGCCAGCTTTCCATCACGGACGTTCTGCCGCCGCCTAAGGCGCAACCACGGATTGCATAGACTCTGAGAATCGTGAATGTTCAGAGACATTTTCAATTACGCGCTGATCGCTTCGACGATCAGACTCTCGACTCCGCTCATTCTGGCCGCGCTCGGTGGTTTGTACTCCGAGCGCGGCGGCGTGATCAACATTGCGCTCGAGGGCATGATGTTGGCCGGGGCCTTCACCGCCGCCGCCGTCACGGTCTTCACCCACAGCCCCTGGGCGGGGCTATTGGCGGCGGTGATCGCGGGATTGGTGGTCGCCGCCTTGCACGCCGTGGTGACGATCAATTATCGAGCCGATCAGGTCGTAAGCGGGGCCGCGATAAACATTTTGTTCCTGGGCGTCCCGGCCTTGCTCTCCGGCGCGCTCTTCGAATCGACAGGGGCGACTCCGCAATTGCCGCGTGATCAGACGCTGCCGAACACGCTGGTCTACCTCGCTTTCATTCTCGTAGCAGTGTCGGCGTACGTGATATACCGGACGCGGTTCGGACTGCGGCTGCGCGCCGTCGGCGAAAATCCCGAGGCGGCGATGGCGGCCGGGGTCAGCGTCACCAGAATGCGTTATGCGGGTGTGTTGATTTCGGGGGCGCTGGCGGCGCTCGGCGGCGCCTATCTATCCATCGGACAGAGTTCGCTCTTCACCCGCAACATGACCGCCGGGCGCGGGTTCATAGCGCTGGCAGCGCTGATATTCGGCAAATGGGATCCGGTCGGCGCTCTCCTCGCATGTCTCTTCTTCGGCTTCGCCGAGGCGGTCGCGATTCGCATGCAGGGCACTGTAGACATCCCCAACCAGTTCATTCAAATGATCCCGTACGTTCTGACGATGGTCGTGCTGGCGGGTTGGATTGGCCGCGCGACGCCGCCGAAGGCCTTGGGGACGCCGTACGTGAAGGAGTAAATGAAAAATGAAAATCAACCACGAAGAAACGAAGGGGACGAAGAAAGAATAGAAAAACCTTCGCTCCCTTCGTTTCTTCGTGGTTGATTTTTTTGGAGAGTGAAGATGACCAACTCTATTTTCAACCGCGCGCAAACTTCAGCGCGGCACATTCGTGAACGAATCGCGCGAGACATCGATGTGGCCGTCGTGCTCGGGTCGGGGCTCGGGGCTTTCGCAGAAACGCTGGAAGACAAGGTCGTCATTCCTTACGAAGAGATCCCCGATTTCGAGCGTTCGACTGTCGAAGGACATTCGGGGCGGCTGGTCGTAGGCATTCTCCCCTCGACGGCGGTCAACGTCGCGGTGATGCAGGGGAGGTTTCATTACTATGAAGGTTACTCGATGGAGGAGGTCACTCTGCCGATCCGCGCGTTCGGGGCGATGGGGTTGAAGAAACTCGCGCTGACCAACGCCGCCGGGGGCGTCAACCCGGAGTTCAAGAGTGGCGACTTAATGCTCATCAGCGATCACATCAACCTGATGATGATCAGCCCTCTGCGCGGCGAACATGATAAACGGCTCGGTGAACGTTTTCCGGATATGACCGAAGTCTATTCTCGAGAGTACCGCCAGATAGTCAAAGAGGGTGCGGCTGAAATCGGCCTCGAACTGCGCGAGGGCGTCTACCTCGCCTTGCAGGGGCCGAATTACGAAACGCCCGCCGAGATACGAATGATGCGCGCCCTCGGGGCGGACGCGGTCGGCATGTCCACGGTCCCGGAAGCGATCGTCGCAAAGCAGATGGGGATGATGACGCTCGGCCTTTCACTCATCACCAACGCCGCCGCCGGAATCGAGGAAGGCCCGATAAACCATGCCGAGGTGATGGAGATGGGCCAGCGTGTGAGCAAAGAGTTCAGCGAATTGCTGACGCGGGTCATAGCGAGAATTTGAGGATCGAGGATGGAGGATCGAAGATAGAAGAGCGAGGATCGAGGATAGAATGGACGACTCGATCTTCGAC
>DATEMG010000235.1:0-9290 GCA_035275805.1 Blastocatellia bacterium | reverse complement strand
AAACATGATCCGCGAATTAGAATCCGCGCGCGCCGATCTGCTGCGGCGCCTGGAGAAGGCTTCACTAAGGCTAGCGGAGCCGGGGCGTTTCGAGGTTGTGGTTCATGCGACGACCGCCGATTTCATCGCGGCCACAGGCCTAGGGGGTTGGGCCGCGGGCGCGACTCGCGGGCGGCGGATCGAACTGCAGCCGCTAGACCTTCTCCGGCGGCGGAGGGTTTTGAACACAACTTTGCGCCACGAGATGACCCATGCGGTGATCGAGGCGTTGGGCGGCGGGCGCGCCCCCAGGTGGATGGCAGAAGGTTTGGCCATCCATGTCGCCGGCGAGGCCGCGACGCTTCCTCAAATAGAAAATAAAAGCAGGCTTTCTCGCGACGATTTGGAACGGAAATTGATGCGACCGGCCTCAGCGACCGAATCGCACAAGCTCTATGCGATGGCTTATCATGAGATTTGCGCGATGATAGAAGCGGAGGGGGAGGCGGGCGTCTGGCGACGTGTCGCGCAGAGCGCCGCGCGTATAAGCATGCGGAGCGTTCATATGAATCAGCGGGAAAAAGAGGCGAGTGAGGCGGTCGCGAATCATTCTTCATCTTACGCGTCCAGATTTCATTCGGACAAAGAATTAATTGATGAGGAATTACGCTGTGTGCAATGCGACACCCCCGTTAAGGACGTCGTTTGCGGGCACAGGAATCCATGTCCGTTCTGCGGATTTCCTTATCCGGTCGGCGACTGTTCGGATCTGGTCGAAAACTAAGGGATCGTTAGATTGACTTTGTCTTGCAACGGGGTGTATAACCGCCACGGTATTCACTAAAAATCAACGTAAACAATTGAGTTGAAAGATTAATCGGCTAATCGCAGATTGTATTGCGTGCCGATACCGGTTAACCAGCGCGGCTGGAATTATGAAAGCGACGAGATTCAGACACGATTGCGAAAACATTTCCCTATGCCATTCCGCATCGTTTGTGCGCAAATCAACACAACAACGATTTTCCAGCCGTCCGTCCACGCCTTGTTGTTCGCGCCGTGCATCCCTGCGCGCCGGCGGAGGCGTAATCTAACTATTCTTCTACACGCTACGGGTCATTTTGCAAATTGAGGGAATGGTGTACCAGGCACAGGATCATCTCCCGAAGCTTGCGCGCGCGATTTTCGCTGGCTGTCTGGCTTTGTTATTGATAATTGAATCGAGCGGGTGCCGGCGGAAATCAGCCGCGGCCCGTGAGGCCACGATCACTATTTACGGTTTCAGCGTGGTCAAGGAGGGGCTTGAAACCTCGATCCTACCGGACTACAAGCAGGAATGGGAGAGGAAAACCAGGCAGCAGTTGACGTTCGAAACCTCGTACGCGGGGTCCGAAATCGTGACCAACCTGATAGTAGCTGGCGCGGAGGCCGATGTGGCCATCCTGGCCATTGAGCGCAACGCCGACCGCCTTGTCAGGCCGGAGGTGACCAGGAACGATTGGCGTAAATTGCCTTACGGTGGGATCGTCAACAAGACCCCGATGGTGATCGTCGTGCGGCGGGGTAATCCCAAAGGCATCCGTGATTTCGGCGACCTTGCAAAGCCGGGCGTGGGGTTGATCCATTGCGACCCGGCGTCATCGGGCGCGGGGCAATGGTCGCTGCTGGCGATTTACGGTTCGGAATTGATCAAGTCCGAAAAGAGGACTGGAGTCCGCGACGAGCGAAAGGCTTTCGATCTCTTGCAGCGCATCTGGAAAAACTTGAAGGCGAGTCCGGAATCGGCGCGCGTGGCCCGAACACAGTTTGAACGCGGCGAAGGCGAGGCGCTGATCACATATGAGCTGGAGGCCATGCAGTTGCTCGACAAAAAACTTCCGGTCGAGATCGTCATGCCTAAGGCGACGATCTTCAGCGAGCATCCGGTGGTGATCATTGATCATGCGATGAGTCCGCCGAAATACGCGATGGTGGAGTTGTTCGTGCGGTCGCTATGGGAGCCTGCGGCGCAAGCGGCCTGGGTCAATTCCCACTTCCGCTCGGTGATGGATGAGAAATTGAACGAAAAATTTCCGAAGATCGAAATGCCTTTTTACGTGAAAGACCTGGGCGGGTGGTCGAAAGCCTATCCCGAAATCGTCGAGGGAGTGTGGAAACAGAAGATTCAGGTCTCGGGCGCGAAATGAGCTTTAATATGAAATAAGCGCGTGTGCAAAATAAAAGGAAGGTAGACAGGATGAACAGGATTTTTCAGGATTAACCGAAGAAGGGCTGATGACAGTTCTTTTTGAACATCCTGGAAAATCCTGTTCATCCTGTCTATGCCGGCTTATTTTTGCCGTTGAACTTATGGCTTACGGAAAAACAATAGCGTCGCCGAGCCGTCGCCTGAATTATCATACGAATCCTGGTGGAGACATTGCGCGGCCCATCGGCATCAGCTTCATCTTAATAGCGATGACGCCGCTGGTGATTTTGCCGCTCACTTCGATCTTTATTTTCGGTTTCGGCAAGGGTCTTGACCACTTCTGGGAGGCGCTGGTGTCTCCCGCAGCGGTCTTTTCCCTCAAGCTGAGTTTGACCACGAGCAGCGTGGCTACCCTGTGCAACGTCGCGTTCGGATTGGCCGCGGCCTGGGTTATGAGCAAGTACGAATTCAAGGGCAGCGCGGCGCTCATTATCATCATCAGTCTGCCGACGGCGATTCCGACCGCCGTCGCGGGCACCGCGCTCTTGTTGGTGTGGGGGCGCAGCGGGCTGCTTGGGCAATTCCTGGAGCACACCGACTACCAGATCATGTTCACTACCGCCGCGATCATCCTGGCTAACATCTTCGTCACTTTCCCTTTGGCGTTCGGCGTCATCAAACCGGCGCTGGACAACCTGGACAAGAGTTACGAGGACGCAGCCGAGACGATGGGCGCGTCGCGGTGGCAGGCGTTCCGATTCGTCGTGCTGCCAAGCCTGCGCGGCGCAATCATCACCGGAGCGCTGTTGACCTTCGCGCGCTCGATCGGGGAGTTCGGCTCGACGATCATTGTCAGCGGCAATCTGGCGATGAAGACGCAGACCGCGCCTCTTTACATTTATACCAGATTTAACGAGGGCGATTTCGAGGGCGCGAACGCGATCGCGGCCGTGCTGGCGGCGCTCTCGATCGCGATCTTTACGCTGATACTGTTTACGAGGAAGAGATTGGAAAAATGAGGTGTCAGGTGTCAGGTGTCAGGTGTCAGGTGTCAGGTGTTGTTCAGTCGCCACAAACGGCTGAAACCTGAAACCTGAAACCTGGAACCTGACACCTGACACCTGACCAAAGCGAGGTACGAAATGGCTGGAGAAATGGTAGCCTCCTTGCACGCGAGTCGGGTCTGGGACGCTCTCGAACCTAAGCGGCAATCCGTGATCGTACGGGGCTTGAGTAAATGGTTCGGCCCCGAGCAGATCCTTGACGACGTGGGTTTCTCCATAGGCGAAGGCGAGAGCCTGGTTCTGCTGGGCCCTTCCGGCAGCGGCAAGAGCACCACGCTGCGGCTGATCGCCGGGTTGGAGACGCCGGAAAGCGGGGAGATATTTCTTCGCGGCAAGCGCATCGAACACCTGCGCGCGCGCGATCGCAACATCGGCGTGATTTTTCAGAATTACGCTCTCTTCCCTCGAATGACCGTGGCCGAAAACATCGGCTTCGGCCTTCGCATCCGGAAGTGGGGGAAGAAGAAACTCGGAGAAGTCGTCGACCGCTTGCTGGACCTGACCGGGCTGCAGGAACAGCGCGACAAATTCCCGTCGCAGATTTCCGGCGGCCAGCAGCAGCGCGTGGCCATTGCGCGCGCGCTGGCCTACGAGCCCGACCTGCTGCTCTTCGACGAGTCGTTCAGCGCGCTCGACCCACAAACCCGCACAGGGCTGCGCCGTGAAATCAGGGCTCTGTTGAGGAAGCTGGGCATACCCGCGCTCTTCATCACTCACGACCAGGAGGAGGCGATGGAGCTGGGGGATCAGATCGCCATTCTCAACCGCGGGCGGCTGGAGCAACTCGGCGCGCCCGACGAAGTCTACAACGATCCGCAGACCGAATTCGTCGCGACCTTCCTCGGCGCCGCCAACGTGGTCGAAGGCGCCTGGCGCGACGGGTTCATCGCGCTGGATTGCGAACAATGTTTGAGGGCGCCGAGGCCGGCGCCACAAATGAACCCCCAACCGGGCCCCCAACTGGGTGTGGACCGAATTAAGATGGTCTTCCGCCCTGAAGACGTCACGCTCGGCGCCCCGACTGGCCTGGTCGAAACTCCGCACCATCTCGGGCGCGGCGAAATTATCGACGTTTCGTTCGCCGGCGCGACCGAGTCGCTGACGATCAAGCTCCTGCCACGTGGGTACACCGGCCCGCCGCCGAATCCGCATTGCGACGGCGGCCCGGACAGGACCTGCAACCTCGTAATCAAAGCCGTCCGCACGAAGTGGGAGGCGAAGAGGTTGAGGCTCGCGGCCGGTTCGGCAGTCTCGGTCGGGTTGAGGTCATATAAAATTTTGCGAGGTTAGGATGTGTCACATCAGCCATCAATGCATGCGCCGATTCCTGATCTTTTCGGCGCTGCTCTTCAGCCTGGGTCTGTTTGCGAATAAGGGCGTCATATTTCATACGGCATACGCCATAAGGCCTATGCCGTATACCGGCGTAGCCGCGCAGGAAATGCCTAAAGAAAAGGGCGATTTCCGCGAACCCGACCTGGTCGAGCTCGTCAAACTCGACTCGACGATCAGACTCGACGTTCGCTACGCCACGCCGAACAACTTTCTCGGTCGCCCGGTGTACAAAGAGGCCCGCGCGTTTTTGCAGCGCCCCGCCGCCGAAGCCATTACGCGCGCAAACCACAAGCTACGCGAGAAAGGTTATGGGCTGCTGGTTTTCGACGGGTACCGCCCGTGGTCGGTGACAAAAATCTTCTGGGACTCCACGCCTCAGGACAAGAAACGGTTTGTGGCCGATCCGAACCTGGGCTCGCGCCACAACCGAGGCTGCGCAGTAGACCTGACGCTCTACAACCTGCGCTCGGGCCGGGAGGTCGAGATGCCAAGCGGCTACGACGAGATGACCGAGCGCGCCTACCCGAATTACTCCGGCGGAACCGCGGAGCAGCGCCGCATGCGCGAGATGTTGCGCGAGGCGATGGAATCGGAGGGCTTTACCATTAATGAATATGAGTGGTGGCACTTCGATTTCAAAGATTGGAAGCAGTACCCCATTCTCAACGTCGGCTTCGATCAGATCAAATCGCCGTAGACGGGGCGACTGGGCGACTCACGCGACTTGGCGACAGATGCTGAAACCCAAACTTGCCCCGTCGCCCCGTCGCCCCGTCGCCCCGTCGCCCTATCTCCCTCTTTCTCCGCCCCTCTATTACTTTGCCGTTCGCCCGGTTAAAATCAATCCGAATGAGTCCCCGGCGCTGCAGCATCGCTTCAATTACTGAGATTCAGAAATGGAAACCAAGGAAAACCTTAATCTCGATTACACAATCTTTTGCGAAGACGTGCGCGTCGAGGCGTCGAATCACCTGAGCCTGATGGGCGTGATTCATCAGATCGTCGTGCCTCAATTGCCCGTGACAATGATCAAATTCGCGGTGCTCAACCATTGGCGCGGCGATGGGCGATTCATGACCGAGGTCCGCATCCTGACGCCGGACCGAATGCAGACAGTCGCCATGTCGCAACCGTCCGGATTCGTCGTCCCGCCCGACGGTTACGCCGACAACGTCACGGTCTTCGTCAACACGACTTTTTACCAGCCAGGCAATCACATCGTGCAGACATTGATTAACTCTTCATTGTTCGCCGAACGGACGCTCCCGGTCATGCTGGTCGATCAACAACAAACGGTCACTCAAAGTGACCAGGTAATGTAATGGAAATATCGGGAGTGGGGAGTGGGGAATAGGGAGTGGAGGAATAGGAGTTGAAGAAGTTACTCATCGATTCCCCACTCCCCACTCCCCATTCCCCACTCCCGGTTTCTAAGGAGAATTCGATGTCGAATCAAAACGCGCTAGATCAACTTTCAATCAACACAATCCGCACTCTCGCGATGGATGGCGTGCAAAAAGCCAACTCCGGCCACCCGGGGATGCCGATGGGAATGGCGCCTGCGGCCTATACGCTCTGGACGAAATTTCTGCGCTACAACCCGAAGAATCCTTCATGGAGCAACCGCGACCGCTTCGTGCTCTCAGCCGGGCATGGCTCGATGCTGCTTTACAGCCTCTTGTATCTGGCCGGCTACGACGACTTCCCGCTCGACCAGTTGAAGCAATTTCGCCAATGGGGGAGCGTGACGCCCGGACACCCCGAATCGGAACTGTCATCATCGATAGAAACGACGACAGGCCCGCTCGGACAGGGCTTCGCCAACGGCGTCGGGATGGCCATCGGCGCCGAATATCTCGCCTCAAGATTCAATCGCCCTGATCATCAGATCTTCGATTACTATATTTACGCCATCGTCTCCGACGGCGACCTGATGGAAGGCGTGGCTTCGGAAGCCGCGTCTATGGCTGGACATCTGAAGCTGGGCCGCCTGATCTATCTTTACGACGACAACCAGATCTCGATTGACGGGAGCACAAGTCTGGCCTTCACCGAAGACCGCGCGAAGCGCTTCGAGGCTTACCACTGGCACGTACAGACGGTCGAAGACGCCAACGACCTGGTAGCGATCGAGAACGCAATCAAGGCCGCGCAGGCCGACCCGCGCCCCTCGATCATCTGCGTTAAATCGGTCATTGGTTATGGCAGCCCCAATAAGGCGGGGACCGCAAAAGCACACGGCGAACCGCTCGGCGTCGAAGAAGTGAAGCTGTCGAAGGAGAACCTCGGCTGGCCTTACGAAGAGCCGTTCACCGTTCCCGAAGAGGCGTTGAACAATTTCCGCCAGGCGATTGATCGCGGGCGAAAGATCGAGACCGAATGGAATGCGAAGCTCGAAGCCTACGCGAAGGCGTATCCTGAGCAGGCCGCCGAGTGGCGCCAGTGGGCGAGCGGCAAATTGCCCGAAGGCTGGCAAGCGGCGATGCCTTCTTTCCCATCCGACAAGCCGATGGCGACGCGCGAGGCTTCGGGCAAGGCGCTGAACGCGTTTGCGAAAGTCCTGCCGATGCTGCTAGGCGGCTCGGCCGATCTGCGCCCGTCGAATAACACTTTCCTCGAAGGCACGGGCGAATTCCAGCCTGGCAATTATTCTGGGCGCAACTTTCATTTCGGCGTGAGGGAACACGCGATGGGCTCGGTGATGAACGGCATGGCGCTGACACATCCGCTGATCCCGTTCGGCGGCACGTTCATGGTCTTTTACGACTACATGCGCCCGCCGGTGCGGTTAGCCTCGATGATGGGTTTGCAGACGATCTACGTCTACACCCACGACAGCATCGGGCTCGGCGAAGACGGCCCGACGCATCAACCAGTCGAACACCTGATGGGGCTGCGCATGGTTCCCAACCTGACGATGATCCGCCCCGCCGACGCCAACGAGACTGCAATCGCGTGGCGCGTGGCGTTGGAGAACAACCACGGCCCGACGGCCCTGGCGCTGACACGGCAGAAACTGCCAGTCTTCGATCGCGGCAAATATGCTTCTGCGGAAGGCCTGACTCGCGGGGCTTACGTGATGAGCGAATCGCCGACCGGCAAGATCGACGCGATCATCATCGCCACCGGGTCGGAAGTCTCGGTCGCCGTCGAGGCGCAGGAAAAACTCGCGGCTGAAGACATCGGCGCGCGCGTAGTGAGCATGCCCAGTTGGGAGCTGTTCGAAAAACAGCCGCAAGCTTACCGCGACGAAGTCCTTCCGCCGAATATTCATGCGCGACTGGCGATCGAAGCCGGCGTGACATTGGGCTGGGCGAAGTACGTAGGCGAAAAAGGCGACGTGATCGGACTCGATCGCTACGGAGCCTCCGCGCCCGTTCAGGCGGTAATGGAGCAGCTGGGATTCACGGCGGCGAACGCGACGCAGCGGGTGAGGAAGATGCTCGGGAAATAGCTTCCGCGCCACAGGCCGCATCGAGCGTCGTATCTGATATGCGATGCGGCCCGCGCGCTATAATGAGGTCGTCAGGAAACAAAGCTCTTTTGAAGGGAGATGGCAATGAAAGAGGAACAATTATTCACACCTGGCGAGATGGTGGAGATTATTAGCGGGCCATTCACGAAAGCCACTGGCGAGGTCAGCGACGTAAATAGCGAAAAACAGATGCTTGCGGTGAAAGTAAAAGATGAACGGATTGAAGGAATAATACTTGGAGAAATCCTCGTTGAGTTGGGGTTTCAAGAGGTAATGAAGCGGCCGGATATGGTCTCGTGGTAATGCGACCAGGATCAAGTCGCCTTGGCATGAGAATTAAGTGGCGTCATAGCAGTGGCCTTCCCTTTGCGGCCTTTGCGTCTTTGCGCCTTGGCGAGAACCGCCGCCTGAATGAGAAAGCCCATTTCTCGCAAAGGCGCAAAGGCGCGAAGTGGCGCCATTTATTTCTCAAAAACCATCAAGCGGGAAGGCTATTATCAGCGAACCGTTTCCGCCTGAAGGCGGGACTACAAACATTGAACTAGGAAAATCCGATGAAGACTGCGCTGCTGGTGATCGACGTTCAGGTCGGGATCATTGATCACTTTCCCTCTTACAACAAAGACCAGGTTCTGGCGAACATCAACGACCTGTTAACAAAGGCCCGCGCCGCGAGGGTCCCGGTGATCTACCTACGGCACGACGGCGGGGAGGGAGATCCGCTGGAGGCCCATACCGCCGGTTGGTCGATCCATCAACGCGTCGCGCCGGTCGAAGGCGAGCCGATTGTCGAGAAGCGATCGTGCAGTTCGTTCTACGAAACGCCTTTGCGGACGATGTTGGACGAGGCCGGCGTTTCGCGCCTGATCGTGACCGGGGCCATGACCGAATACTGCATTGACACCGCATGCCGCCACGCGACCACGCTCGGCTTCGACGTGACCCTGGTCGGCGACGCGCACACGACGATTGACAATGAGGTATTGAAAGCCGAACAGATCATCGCGCATCACAACCGCGCGCTCGACCGGTTCAGTTCCGGCAAACACGCCGTGACCGTCAAACCGGCGAGCGAGATTGCTTTCCCGATGTTGGAGCTGGCTTCTGGGATTCAGTAGTCTGTAAACTAAGTTTTCTTGTGTTTAGCTTTTTTTTTCCGGCGATATCCAGTTTAACTACAAACATTGGGAGACAGCGTTTAGAGTCCCGGCTTTAGCCGGCAGGGCTTGGAGCCCCAGCCCTGCCGGCT
>DATEMG010000234.1:0-4444 GCA_035275805.1 Blastocatellia bacterium | reverse complement strand
GGGTCTTGCGGCTTTTGTGGGTCTTGCAGGCGCGCGCGCGCGCCAGGCGTCGTTACAAAGGCGCCCGAAAGAAAGATGAAGGATAGGAAAATGACCAGAAAAAATCGCATATGTTTTCCACCTTCATTTTCCATTTGTCATATTACATTTCCCATTTATCATCTCCGAAGTTGTGGCCAACCACGATGACAAATGGAAAATGTAATATGACAAATGGAAAATGAAATCGCCTCGACTTATTCACCTGATCGTTTACGCGATTCGGGAGTGATCAAAGTAGATAGCCGCGAAGGACCTTCACCAGTAGAGTGACCTCGTTCGCGACTTCTACGACGCTCACGGAAATCACCCGGCGCGAAGTCTTGCTCAGGTGTTTGTTCAAACGCTCGCTCGCCTGCAAGACCCGCAAAAACCGCAAGACCCTCAGAAAAAAACCGAGCCGGGTGAAGACGTGATCTCGGTGGAGACTAATCTGATCGTGGTCAACGTAACGGTCACCGACGCGCTCGAGAATTACGTCTCCGGCCTTAAGGCTGAAGATTTCAAGATTCTGGAAGACACCGCCCCGCAGCGAGTAGTCGATCTCACTGTAGACGAGGCGCCTTTCGCCGCCGCCATCCTGCTCGACGCGAGCGGAAGCATGGGCCATAAGCTCTCACTTGCGCGCGCGGCCTGCGGCAATTTCCTTTCGGAACTGCGCGACGGCGACATGGCGGCGGTCTACAGTTTCAGCGGATTCAAAGTAAAAATGCTGCAGGATTTCAGCGAGTCTCGCGACGCGCCCGACGCCGTCTGGGACATGAAGGCCCGCGACGATACGCCGCTTTACGACGCCATAGTCCAGTCCGCCGCCGCGCTCTCGCAGCGCCCCGAGCGGCGTCGCGCCATCATCGTGGTCTCCGACGGCGCCGACACCAAGAGTAAAGCCTCGCTCGACGAGGCGGCGCGCAAAACCCTGGACGCGAACGCCTTGATCTACGCCGTCGATATGAGCGACCGCGCCGTCTTCAGGTCGGAGCGGAAAGACAACGGCGCCGAAGTGCTGAAGATGCTCGCGGCCAAGACCGGCGGCAGATTCATAGCGACTCCCGGCGGCGCCGGGTTGCGCGACGCTTTCGCCGGAACGGTCGAAGAACTGCGCCGCCAGTACACGCTAACTTATGAATCCACCAACGAGAAGCTCGACGGCAAATGGCGCGCGATCGAAGTCCGCGTGGGCCGCCCCGGAGTCAACGTCCGCGCGCGCCAGGGCTATTACGCGCGCAAGAAATGAAGAATGGGGAATGGGGAGTGGGAAGTAGGGAGTGGGGGCAGGACGCTATGGATCGCGTCCCCATTCCCCATTCCCCACTCCCCACTCCCCATTCCCCATCAAAACCGCTGCTTGACGCGCTCTCAACGCGTCACTTATAGTTTCAGCAGGCTCAGTTGAAATTCCCAACAAGGGCTTGAATTCTCCTAAAAATCAGTCCCGCGAGCGGGGGCTGCTGTGGAATCCCCGCTGGCTACCGCCCACGGCGCTGACTCGTAAAGAAAGAGGGATCATGATGGGCTTAGGAATGGGAGAGGTTGTCCTCATTCTTGTAATCGCATTGGTCGTCTTCGGCCCGCGCAAGCTGCCCGAACTCGGAAAATCTCTGGGGCAGGCGATGTCGCAATTCCGGCGCGCATCGGAAGACTTCAAGCGCACCTGGGAACAGGAAGTCGATCTGGAAAAGGTTCGCAAGAGCGACACGCCGAGCGGCGGCGATTCGAATTACGGTTACAATGAACCTTACGACCCGTATAATTCGTACTCGGACGACTCGAAAAGCCACGAAATTCAAAATAACGACACCGAATCGAATCCGGCAATCGCGTCTTCGGCGCAGAATAAGGCCGAGACCGAAACCGCGTCCGTGGGCGCTGATACGGCAAACTTGAAGGCGCAGCCGGAGAAGAAACACTGGATATAACTTTTGATGAGTAACGAAAACGAAGAGAAGGAAGGGCTGCAGATGTCCTTCCTTGACCACCTGGACGAGCTGCGTCAGAGGTTGATCCATTCCGTGATCGCGATCGTCGTGGCTTTCGCGCTTTGCTTCACGTTCTCCGATTATATTTTCAAATTCCTGGCAGTGCCTGTTCAGAAAGAATTGCGCAACGCGCGTAAGGCGAAACAGGCGACTTACGGCAATCCGACGGTTGATGCGCTCAAAGTCGGCGAGATTGTTCAATATTCTTTCGTCCAGGAGACAGTCGTTGAACGCATCCCTGTCCCACCTGGAACCACAATTCGTTGTAAAGTCGTTACCCTGGATAACAAGAAGGCTCTGGTTCTGGCGGAGACGTGGACAGTAGGTAAGAATACGCTCCCGGTGGAGACGCCCCTGAGCAGGATCATCATAGACGGTGAAAAACAGGAAGTCTATGGCGAGCAGGATGACCTTGTTCTCACCAGCATCCCTGGCGGGTTCACGCTCTACATGCGCGTTGCGCTGTACATCGGAATAGGGCTGGCGATTCCGTTCCTGCTCTATCAGGTTTGGGCGTTCATCTCACCGGGGCTTTATAAGCATGAGAAACGGTATGCGGTACCGGTGCTGACAATGACGGGATTCTTTTTCATAGCCGGCGCGGCCTTCGCATATTACATCGCGTTTCCTGCCGCCTGTAATTATCTACTCGGGTTGCAAAGCTCGGGTGGGTTCCGCACATTGCCCGACGCCGAAAGTTACTTCGATCTGATTATCCTGATCATGATCGGCCTCGGCATAGTCTTTCAGATTCCGACTGTCGCGCTCATCCTCGGGCGAATCGGGCTGATAACACCGAGGTTGATGCTCAAGGCCTGGCGCTATTCGGTGGTGATTATCGCCATTATTTCGGCGCTCCTGACGCCGACCGCGGACCCATTAAATATGCTCATCTTCGCCGCGCCGATGGTCGCCCTCTATTTCCTGAGCGTCGGCATCGTCTGGATATTCGGCAAACAAAGGCGCACAGACGAAGAAGTCACCGCGCTCGCCACGACGGAATAGTGGGGAGTGGGGAGTGGGGAGTGGGGAGTGGGAAGATGAAGTAACTTCTTCTCCCCACTCCCCATTGCCCACTTCCCCACTCCCCATTGCCCACTCCCCATTGCCCACTCCCGCTTAATCCCCGTTCCCTTTCTCCTTCTCCCTGAAAGGCTGCTTCAATCCCTTCTCCGCCTGTTCACGCGTGTCGTAAACGTTGGGCCGGGTGAGGACTGCCTTGTATTGGGCGACCGCGTCGTTGCGCTGTCCGGCCAGGTCGTAAATCTGGGCGGTTCTGAGGAGGGCGAGCGTCGCCAGGTTGGCGTCGGCGCCTTTCGATTTCGGGACTTCCAGGAAATGCTCAGCCGCGCGTTTGAAGTCTTTGCCTTGCGCCAGGGCCTCGGCGTACTGGTAATGAACCAGGTCGACGGCCGGGGCGGCCGCGGGGTCCTTCAGTAAATCCTCGAACGCGGCGTAAGCGTCATCGGAGCGCTTGAGCGAGACCAGCGTATAAGCGCGCTCGAGTTTTACCAGATAACTGCGCGGGTATTTGGCGCTCAATTGATCGAGCAGCGCGAGCGCGTCTTCGTATCGTTTCTCGTTCTGGTAGACCGCGAGCAGCATTACGCGGGCGTCGTCGGCCGTGGCGGTCTCTTTTTCGATGACCCCCTTCAGGCGTGCAATGCCGCGCTGTTTGTTCCCGCGAGCGCCGACGACGGCCGCCAGCGCCTTGTACATGAACGGCAGGCTGCCGACGATGTAATCGTACATTCCCAACGAGAGGTAAGCGTCGTTGTAGCTCGGATCGAGCTTGACCGTCTTCTCGTGCGCGTCCACGCTGCGCGACCCATTGCGCATCGCGGAATAAAACTTGCGGGCGGTCGAGGCCTCGTAACCGGCCATCACACCGTAAAAGGCGCCGAGGAAATATTGCGCGTCGGCGTCGTTCTTGTTACGGGTTACGAGGGCCAGGGCTTTGGTCCTCGCCAGAGCCATTCGGTCGCGGAACGCGCGGTCCACGGCCGGGTCAACCGCGTCCCCCTCGTTGTCCTCGTTCGCTTTGTCCGCGCCGGCGTAAAAGCTCGATTCGTTTTTGTAAAGGCTGGTTTGAAGGCGGCGGCTCTTGTTCAAGTGTTCGAGCCAGATCACGGTCGCGACATAAAGATCGCCCGCCGGGTGATGCGGGGCTCGCTTCTTTATCTCTTCGAATTTTGCGCGGGCCGTGGCGTAATCCATGTTGTAAAGGGCCTCGTTGCCCTCGCGCCGCAATACGACCACGTCCTTAGGCAAGGCGGCGCTGAGGTCGGATTGCGGATCGCGGATTGCGGATTGCGGATTTGGACTCTGGGATTGCTCGCCTTGCCCCAGGCCCGGCGCGGATGCAAGCATCAACCCGCAGCAAATGAGCGCGGCCTGCGGAGCGGCGCAGCGTAGCGATCGCGCAAAAT
>DATEMG010000233.1:0-3833 GCA_035275805.1 Blastocatellia bacterium | reverse complement strand
GGGGGGAGTGGGGGGTGGGGAGGGGGGAGCGGGGAGCGGGGAGCGGGGATTGTGGAATCGGGAGTTGGAGGAGATACGCAATCCCCCACTCCCCACTCCCCACTCCCCACTCCCCGATCCGCAATCGAAGACGCCCTCAGGTTCATCAGCCTGCCGGTGATCGTCTCGGCCATGACTATCATCGCGGGTTTTTTGTCGCTGGCCTTCACGGCGATCCCGGCCATCAGGTCCACGGCCATCTACTCCGCGATCGGCGCGGCCTTCACGATGATTCTTTCGCTGACGTTCATTCCGGCCGCGATGGCGCTGATGGGCGAGCGCGCGATGAGGTTTCGCGTCGGGCTTACCGGGGGCATGGTCAGACGTCTCGAAGGCGTCGGGCGATGGGCCACGTCAAACCAGACCCCGCTCTACATACTGACCGCGGTCCTTGTGGCGTTCAGCGCGGTCGGCGCGAGCCGCATCGTGATCGACATAGACTACTTCCATTTCTCCAAGCCGAATTCCGAGACGAGCGTCGGGTTGGCCGAGGTCAACAAGCGGCTTTCGGGCGCGATCAATTTCGACATCATCGTCGAAGGGAAGGGCGCCGGGGCGATTGAGACGCCGGAGGCCCTGCGGCGGATCGCCGAGCTTCAGTCGTTCGCCGAGACGCGGAAGAGCGCGAACGGACAGGGCGTTGATCGCACACTGTCGGTCGTGGATTTTGTTAAACACGTCAACCGCGCTTTTCATGACAACGACCAGCGGCATTACGACCTGCCATCCGATGAGGGCGTCATCGACGAACTGCTTTCAGACCGCGATCGATTGCGACAGTTTCTCACACCCGACGGGCGAATCGCGCGGATACTCGTCCGCTCCAACCTGTCAGGTTCGCAGGCGATGGCCGGAGCAATTAGAGAGATCGAGGCGCGCGGACGCGAGCTGGCGCCGGAGTTCCGGGTCTTCGCGACCGGAACTTTCGTAATGCTCAATCGCACGTCGGATCAGATTGCGGGCGAACAATTGTTGAGCGTGTCGATCGCGCTCGTGACGATCTACTTGACGCTCTCGGCGCTCTTCGGCTCGCTGCGCGTCGGCTTCACCGCGCTTGTGCCCAACCTGATCCCGATCCTTTTTTTCTTCGGCTTTATGGGTTGGCGCGGCGTCGAATTGAATCTGACGACGAGCCTGGTGGCCAGCGTGGTGTTGGGATTGGCCGTGGACAACTCCGTGCAATTCATCGCGCGATTCCGGCGGGCGCAGGTTGAGAGGGCGGATTTGCGCGAGGCGATACTCGAGAGTATGCGGCTGTCAGGCCGCCCGATCATTTACGCGAATGTCGCGCTGGCCGCCACGTTCGCGATCTTCTGCTTCTCGAATTTCAAACCGATAGCCTCTTTCGGACTGCTCTCGGCTGTGACGATCATCGGATGTTTGATCGAGGATTTGGTCTTGCTCCCGGCGAGGCTGACTTCGCCTGTGTTTCGGGCTAAGTAGCGTAAATGCTCCTGCGGAAGGCCATTGCCCAGTTGGGCCAAATCGGCCATTCCAGCGATGATTTCAGGGCGCAGGCTGCTTTCGTATTTCGTTTGTTTTGAGCAACAGTGCTTTATGGTGATGTCCGGTATGGCTGTGAAACAGCCTGCCAGACACGGTCACTCTCTGTCCGAGAAGGCGTCGATATCGCCTGTATTGCTCAGCTTCCAGCACAAGTTGTATTTCTTTTTCATTGTCCGCCTCTACATTGATATCGTCCGAAGCAATAACGCAGATCTCTTTTTTAAGCTTGAGGACCCAAATTGTTTCAGGCTCATCGCCATTGGCGATACTCTCGTAGTTGGGACGGCCGGGGTGAGTCTCACGGACGATGACGCCGGAAAGTCTAACTACCTTCGGCTCATAAGCAAGACATTGAGCCGCGGCCGACCTGGGCGCCGAAATTCCGATGGCGCTCGTTACAGCAACCAGCAATAGCATGTGGAGCGGCGCAAAGATTTGATAAGCCATTTTATTTTCCTCTCAACTAATTGAAGACTGTGCAAATTAAAGCTGAATGCAATCAACCACTTGACTTGAAATGGCGGCAGCCTATGGAGTGCGGCGACTTGACGCCGCTTTTCGTTTAAAGAAAGCAAACGAAAAGCGGCGTCAAGTCGCCACACTCCATAGACTCCGTCACAGCGCACAGCGATCATCTTGCATATTGTTGACGCAATTAAAGTTTAATTTGCACGGGCTTCAACTAATTCGCCGATCATAGGGCTCAACATACAAATGTTTTCGCGACTCTTTTCGACAATAGAAAATACGGAACCCAAATGTGCAGACCGATGAACTTTATGATCAACGCCGTTTCCTCCTTAGCGTATCCTGCGCTTTCTGCGACAGCGGGGATGAGTCCTCCTAAATAATAGCTTGCAAAGATCAGGAGAAAGATTATCGGTAATGAAGCGGACGCCAATTTAGGGAAGACTCTCTTCTTTCGGAAGAAAAACGCAAGCATAACTATATTCCAAAAGAGAATTACCGTAACCATCATGGCGTCATAGATGATCACAAGCTTCCACTGCGCATGATATTCGGGCGACCCTGGATTCGTGTAGCGCTCCCATAATGGAGATCTGAAGATTGGAGCGATTGCGACAGAGAAATCAACCAGATTATCAACTATGCTGACGATTAAGCCGACGGCGACTAGGATCAGAGCGCCGCGGATTTTCGGAGGCTTGGTTTCTTTCCAAGCGCCTTCAGGTAGTTTAAGGCTGATATTTTCTTTCGGTGTCGATTCGCTTAAGGGTTCGGGATTCATACGTGATTATTAATTGCTCTCGGTTCCATCACTACCTCCCAGGCCTCTCTGTCGCGTAGCAGGGTCGAAAGCAGCATCGTGTGCAGCCCATGCCCGGAGCGCGAAGCGCGCACATGCCCCAGCACGGGCATCCCGGCCAGCGCCAGGTCGCCGATGATGTCCAGAATCTTGTGGCGCACGAACTCGTCCTCGAACCGCAGAGGCTCCGGGTTGAGCATACCGTCGCGCGTCAGCGCGATCGCGTTTTCGAGCGATCCGCCGCGCGCCAGCCCGCTCCGCCGCAGCATCTCGATCTCATCGACGAAGCCGAACGTGCGGGCGGGTGCGATCTCTTTTGAATAATCCTGTGGGCAAATGCTGACCTCGCGCCGCTGCTCTCCTATCATCGGGTGGTTGAAGGCGATCATGCAGGTGACGCGGAATTCGTTGGCGGGCTCGATCGACATTACGCGATCCTTTTCCCTGACCTCGACCCGTTTGAGGGCGCGCAAGTAGGCCCGCGGGGCCTGTAGCTGGACCACGCCGGCCAGTTCGATCAGTCTGGCCCACGGGCCGCTGCTGCCGTCCAGGATAGGCGCCTCCACTGAATCGATCTCGATGATCGCGTTGTCGACGCCACACCCCATTAGCGCCGAAAGCAGATGCTCGACTGTGGCGATCATCACGCCCGATTTCATCAGTGTCGTGGCGTAGCTGACGTGCGCGACATGCTCCGGCGAGGCCGGAATTTCGAAGTCGTTTAGATCGACGCGGCGAAATATGTAGCCGGTATAGGCCGGGGCGGGTTTCACCTTGACGGTTACCGGGGTGTTGTAATGAAGTCCTGTTCCACTCGCGCCGAAATCGGCGCCAATCGTCGTCTGTTTGCTCAAGCAGGTGATCCCTTTCGAAACTGCGTGGATGGATCAACGCCGCTGGTGATAGCGGGCGGGGCTTTGTTGATGATACTCGGCTCGCCTCCGCTCGCGGCGGCGAGCCAAGCAATAAGGCAATCTGCGAGCCATTTTCACTATCCTGCGGCTGACGGCTCGTAAATGCT
>DATEMG010000232.1:0-2448 GCA_035275805.1 Blastocatellia bacterium | reverse complement strand
AATCGCGTCCTGAAAAGCCCGCTCCGCGACGGCGAAATTCCCCAGTTTGCGGTTGACGCGCGAAATGATAAGAAGCACGGTTAACTCTTCTGCGCGATAGCCGCTCGACTTGAAAAATTCACGCGCCTTTTCCGCCTCTTGAATGGCTTCATCGAGGCGCCTGCCTTGTTCAGCATACAGGCTGCTGAGATTGCTCTGCGCCTGGGCAATGTTATATAGGCCGTTATAGCTGCGCGCAATGTCTATTGCCTGCTTGTAGTGCTTTTCGGCTTGATCGTAGTTGCTCTGTCGTACGGAGATCAGACCGAGATGGATCAAGCCCGTGACATACAAGTCATTCATCTTTTCCGCGCGCGCCAGATTCATAACCTCTTCAGCTTCCTTATGCGCCAGCGCTAAATTTTCCAGGTAGAGAGAATACTGCAGCCGCGTTTTGATGTTCTGGTATTTATTAGTGAGCGCCTTCGATTGGTCGCGAGCCTGCTCCAACTGCTCCCGCCCTTTCTCACGTTGGCCCAACTCACCATACATCGTCCCGCGTTGAAAATAGACCTCCGCCACGCCCTCTATGCTGGCCAAACTGCCATAGAGTCGTTCGGCTTCGCCGAAAGAAGTCTCTGCTTTCTCCTGATTCTTCAGCCTGACTCCGTAAAGAATCCCGAGTCGCAGATGCGCAGCCGCCGATTGCGGATCAAGTCTGGTTACTGTAGAGAACTCCGCAATCGCCTTGTCCGTCTCGTCATTCCTTTCGTAAGCGCGACCGAGGTCGAAATGCGCGTATGCCTCGTCTTTTGCGGGCGCGAGCGCCACCAGCCGGCTGTAGTTCTTGATGGCGTCCGGGAATTTGCGTGCGGCGACGTTCAGAATGGCTTCGAGATAGACCTCCTCAGCTTCAGGCAACGCCGAGCGGTCAGGCACGGCCAGGGAAACTTCAACCAGTCGCTTTTGCGCTAAGTCGTTGTAATCGAGTTCGGTCAAAGCCTCGGCCAGCCTGGCGCGCGCGAGTACGTAATTTTCGTCGGCGTCAACCGCCATCTTTAATGTCTGGCTCGCCTGATAGTAATCTCCGTCGCGCATGGACTGGATGCCCATCTCATACCATCTCGCAGCGGCAGGGGTAGGTTGATACGCCGAGGGCCGGAAAGGGGGCCAATTCATTGCCAGCGCCAGTCCCAGATACAGGGTGGCGAGCGCGATCAAAATAATCAGCGCCGTCCATCGAGACTGTCTCGGCCATTCAAACGGCGTCTCGATCAATCCGCTTTTATCGGAAATTTTCGGCGCGATCTCCACAGATTGTGTGCGAAGGCTGCCCTGTCGTGGCGGGATCATCAGCGATTCTCGAAAATCTTTGAGAAACTCGTCCGCTGATTGGTAACGCTCGTCAGGCTTTTTAGCCAGCGCTTTGAGGGCGATGCGATCCAGTTCGCCCGGTACTTGAGGGTTGAAATAGGACGGCGACGGCGGGTTGACATGTAGCACCTCGGTGCAGACTTCGATGACCGTTTTGCCGTTGAAGGGCGGACGTCCCGCCAGGCATTCATAAAGCACCGCGCCCAGCGAGAAGATGTCGCTGCGCGCGTCAGCTTCGGCGGACGCCCCGCGAGCCTGTTCGGGCGACATGTAATGCGGCGTGCCCAACACCAGCCCGGCGCGGGTTGGCGAATCGGACATTGTCGGGGCAAAGAGGTCAATTTCTTCTGACCTCTCCTTTTTGAACTTCTTGGCCAATCCGAAGTCGAGGATTTTGACCTCGCCATTCTCGTTGATGAGGATGTTCGAGGGTTTGATGTCGCGATGAATGACGCCGCGACGATGCGCTTCGCCGAGGGCTCCGGCGATGTCGGCGATGATTTCCAACCGCCGTTCCAGCGCCAGGCGCCCGTCGCGCAGTAGTTCGCTCAATTTCTTCCCCTGGACCAGCTCCATGACAAGAAACGGGCTGCCGTCTTCGGTCTCGCCGAAATCGTAGATGGTAGCGATGTTTCGGTGGTTGAGCGAGGCGGCAAGACGCGCTTCGCGCTGGAATCGCGCGCGGAATTCCTGGTCGTCGCGCGTCTGGTCGGCGAATTTTATTGCGACTTGCCGCGCCAAACTGGTGTCTTCGGCAAGATAAACGGCGCCCATCGCGCCTTTGCCGAGTTCTTCCAGAATGTGGTAGTGCGAAAAGATTCGGTTGATCATCGCCATTGAGATGGCCTGTATTTTGCGTGATGCCCTAGGTTACTTCAAGGTTACGCGCAGGATCATGTCTGTTTTTTCAGACGTGATTTCAGGTTCAGATTGCGGATCAGCCGGTAAAGATTATTCGGATGCAGACCCAGCAGTTTGGCCGCTTCGACATAATTGCCGGAGGCCTGTTCGATGGCGTTAATGATGACCTGTTTTTTCGCCTCCCTGACCGCGTCGTGGTATTTCGGCGTAGAGGCTATGAGCGCCGTGATTACC
>DATEMG010000231.1:0-3774 GCA_035275805.1 Blastocatellia bacterium | reverse complement strand
CGGTGGACCAACACCGATTTTGCAATGCTGATCATCGCGTTCCGCGTGGCTTACGCTTTCGGGCAGACGGCTTCGGGGCGGTTTCTGGATTGGGTCGGCACGCGCAAAGGGTTGAGCTTGACCGTGGCGTTTTACTCGGTCGCCGCGATGATGACTTCGCTGGCCGTGGGCTTGCGCAGCTTCGCGTTCTTCCGCTTTCTGCTCGGCGCGGGAGAATCGGCCAACTGGCCGGGCGCGACCAAAGCCGTTTCGGAATGGTTTCCGAAACGCGAGAGCGGATGGGCGGTGGCGCTCTTCGACAGCGGCTCTTCGATTGGCGGCGCGATCGCTCCGTTTCTGGTTCTGTGGGTTTATCACACTTTCGGAAGCTGGCGTCCGGCGTTCATTGTGACTGGCGCGCTCGGCTTCATTTGGCTACTGCTGTTCCGTAAGCTCTACCGCCGCCCGGAAGAGCATCCGCGCCTGTCGGCGGATGAACGCGAGTACATTCTGAAAGCCCGCGCGGATGCGGGGGCGAACGAAGGCGGCAGGAGATTGAGTTATCGCACGCTGCTTCGGCTACCGCAGACGTGGGGCATCATCATCGCCAAGACGCTGACCGATCCTGTCTGGTTCTTCATCACCGATTGGTTTGCGATCTACCTGGTCACGAAAGGCTTCAAGCTCGAAGAGAGCCTGCTGGCCTTCTGGGTTCCGTTTCTGGCGGCGGACGTCGGCAACTTCGCGGGCGGCGGATTTTCGAGTTGGCTGATCAAACGTGGCTGGTCGGTAGGGGCGGCGCGCAAACTTGTGATCGTCGTATGCGGGCTGGGCATGACGCTGCTGATCCCAACCGTTTATACAGCGTCGTATTTCTGGCTGGTCGCGTGCTTTGCGATCTCGACTCTGGCCTACGCCGCGCTCTCAACCATGGTTTTGAATCTTCCGGCGGATATTTATCCGACCGGTTCGGTAGCGTCAGTCAGCGGTATGAGCGGGACGGGCGCCGGGATCGGCACGATTACCGCGACATATCTGACAGGAGTGGTGGCTGACCGTTATTCGTTCGAGCCGATCCTGATCGCGGCCAGTTTGATCCCGCTGCTAGCGGTGGTGGCCGCGCTCGCGCTCGTCCGCAACAACCGCGCAACGCAGGAAGGCGTTGTCAACCCGATCTGAATCACGTGATCGAATCGCTGCAGCAAAATAGAGCCGCGCAGGTTCGCTTTCGCGACATGACGCCTGCCGACATCGCGGCAGGGCTGGAACTGTCCCGCGCCGCGCGGTGGAATCAGACCGAGCGCGAGTGGGAACTGTTCATTCGACTCAGTCCGGAAGGTTGCCGCGTAGCTGTCATGGATGAGCGCGTCGTCGGCACGGTGGCGACGGCGCGTTATGAAGATCGTTTCGCCTGGATCGGGATGGTGTTAGTTGATCCGGCGGAGCGGGGGCAGGGAATCGGCGGTCGGCTGATGGTTGAGGCGCTGGACGTGTTGAAAGACATGCCTTCGATCCGCCTTGACGCCACACCCGCCGGACGCGCCGTTTATCAAAAGCTGGACTTCGTCGACGAATATCGCTTGAGCCGGATGGAGGCGGTGGTTTCGGGCGCCGGCCTGACGCTCCAGCGCAATCCCGCGCGTCCGATGGCAAAAGATGATTTGCCGGCCGTCGCAATTTTTGACCGTCATGTCTTCGGCGCCGACCGCAGCTTGACTTTGGAATGGATGTTCGACGGCGCGCCGGAATACGCCTGGGTCATTGAAGAGCGCGGACAGATCGTCGGTTACGCTTTCGGGCGGCGCGGTTTCAATTTCGATCATCTGGGGCCGGTCATTGCGCACGATCAACAGACCGCGCGGCGCCTGGTTTCGGCCTGTTTGAATCGCCAGGATGGCAAGCGCTTCATCCTTGACGCTTCGCATTGCGAAAACGGCTGGCGCTCGTGGCTCGAATCCGTCGGCTTCCGCGAGCAGCGGCCATTCATTCGGATGTTTTATCGCGATAACCCTTACCCCGGTCTGCCGCCGAAACAGTTCGGCATTCTGGGGCCGGAACTCGGTTAGATCGGTTTGCGATCGCGTGTACGGTGTGGGGCGAGTTGTTTACTCGCCTCAGGAAGCGAGCGCGAGTAAACAACTCGCGCCACAGTTCTCTATGTGGGGCGAGTTGTTTACTCGCCCTGATTGTGGCCCCATCCGATCAGGAAACGAGCGCGAGTAAACAACTCGCGCCACAGTCCCGTACGCGGGATTGCAAACATACATAAAAGAAATGCCAATCATCGAAACCGAAGCGCAACTGGAAGACGCGCTGTCCGCGCCGAATGCGGCGGATCTCGAGTTCATGAGCCGTTTGGCGGGCGACATCGTCATTCTCGGCGCGGGCGGCAAGATGGGGCCGTCGCTCGCCACGCGTATCAAGCGCGCGACTGACGCAGTGGGCGTCGGGCGCCGAGTGATCGCCGTCTCGCGCTTCTCCGCGCCGCAATCACGCGCCGGGCTTGAAAGCGCGGGCGTCGAAACAATCTCGTGCGATCTGCTCGACCGCGGGCAAATCGCCGATTTGCCTGATTGCGAAAACGTCTTCTTTCTCGCCGGAAGAAAATTCGGTTCGACCGAGCGCGCCGATCTCACCTGGGCGATCAATAGCTATGCGCCCGGCCTGGTGGCTGATCGTTATTGCTCCTCGCGCGTCGTAGTTTTCTCGACCGGCAATGTGTATCCCTTCGTCAACCCGGCGGCGGGCGGTTCGGTCGAAACCGACGCGCCGCAGCCGCGGGGCGAATACGCCAGTTCATGCCTCGGACGCGAGCGCATTTTTGAATACTTCTCTCACACGCGCGGCGCCCGTTGTTTGATCTTCCGGTTGAATTACTCGGTTGATCTGAGATACGGCGTGTTGTTGGACATCGCGCGGAAGGTTCACGCCGGGCAGCCGGTTGATCTGACGGTTCCCGCGTTCAATGTCATCTGGCAGGGCGATGCGAATTCATATGCGTTGCGCTCGTTGGAACTGTGCGCCGCGCCGCCGCGCGTTCTGAACGTGACCGGGCCGGAGACGATCGCCACGCGCCGCGCGGCTGAATTCTTCGCCGAACGCTTCAAACGCGAGGCGGTTTTTCAAGGCTTGGAAGCCGCCGCCGCGCTGATCAACAACGCCGGGCTTTGCCACGCGCTGCTCGGTTATCCGGAGGTCACGCTCCATGAATTGATGGAGATGGCCGCGCGCTGGGTTGAGGTCGGCGGCGCGAGTCTGAACAATCCGACGAAGTTCGAGGCTGTAGACGGGAGATACTGATGCCGATTGACGCGACGTTGCGGGCGAATTTGTTTGACGGGTTGGTTATACCCGCGCATCCGCTGGCGCTCGACGCCGGCCGCAAACTGGATGAACGGCGGCAACGCGCCCTGACGCGTTACTACTGCGACGCCGGGGCCGTCGGCGTGGCCGTCGGCGTTCATACCACGCAGTTTGCGATTCGCGATCCGCGCGTCGGTTTGTTCGAGCCAGTGTTGCGACTGGCATTGGAAACGGCGCGCGAATGGGAACAACAAAACGGAAAGCGGATCGTCAAAATCGCGGGCGTTTGCGGCGCGACTGCGCAGGCGGCGCGGGAAGCGGCGTTTGCCGGAGAAACCGGCTACGACATCGGATTGCTTAGTCTCTCCGCCCTGCGCGAAGCCACGGTCGCTGAATTGATCGGGCATTGTCGCCGCGTGGCCGAGATCATTCCCCTCTTCGGTTTCTACCTGCAACCGGCGGTCGGCGGGCGATCGTTGGATTATCGCTTCT
>DATEMG010000230.1:0-3559 GCA_035275805.1 Blastocatellia bacterium | reverse complement strand
CCAGTGACCCGGTCGCTACCTCTCCCGGCGCCTTACCGCGCCGCAACTCGGGCTATTAAGCAGCGTATGCTGGCCGCTACTGCTGGGAACGCGGAGCCAATTCAATCTTTAACAGAGTAATTAGACGAGTTTTCGCCGCCGGCCCAACAGTGGAGACCGCCAGCCGCGCCCCGCGCTCTTGTCGAGGGCCTTTGTCCACCGATCCAGGCGGCCCTGCCGAGGTCACAGTGTTGGATTCGATCGTGGCGGTCGCAGTCTCAGGCTCGACGATGATCGCGCGCAACCCCTCATCTCCATTCTTGAGAAGGAATTGATTTTTGCCGACCTGCTCGATCCGCTCGTCGGCATGCAGTAGCGACGTGATCCGACGGGACTCCACTGTCTCTACGTCGTCCCACACCACGAAATCGCCGGGAGCGGTGAAGAGAAAGTTTCGCGCGAATCGCTTCACGCCGAGATGGCCTTCGTATGCCGACGCCGCTTCGCCCCGCACATAGGCGAAATGCGGTTCGAGGCGCGCCTCCGTAATCCGAATCTGATCGAGTCTGTCATAGTGGACGTTATCGAATACATCGTGCCCCTTGCCCTCTCGCGCCTGCCCCGCGCCGTCGATCAGGATTGTGTTGTGCTGTTCGGTCATCGGCAGTCCCGCGTAGCCAGTGTCGCCGGTGAGATATTTTCCCCTGGCGTAGATGATGAAGCTGTTGGCGTCGGGGTGAGCGTGCCCAGTGGAGAGATGCCAGTCCGGAAAAGCCTTGAGCGCGTCTTTCGTGTGATGGCCTTCGGGCGGGCCGCATTTGAAGGCGAAGGCGACGGCCTGCGGCGTCCAGTCGCTGCGCCAGAAGACGACTTCGTGATCGGCGAAATAATGCCAGGGCTGCTGGCGATGAATGGAGACGACTGGAATTGACGGGTCATACCACAACAGCGACCAGTAATCTTCGGCGTTGTAATGATCCAGCCCTTCCATCCACGCCGCTACCCCCTGCGCTTCGGCGTCGCGGAAGCGCGAGGCCATCCGGTAAAGCAGGTTGTAGTTGGTGTGAAAACGCCCGCCCGGATGCGATCGTTTGTACTCCTCGCCTTTGCGGTTGCGAGTCAGCGGCCCCTCGAAAATATCCCCGAAGTCGAACACGTATTGCCCGTCAGGCAGGAGCGAATGCGCGACATAAAGACTCATCCGGCGGAATCCGGGCCGGTCATATAAATCCTCGCCTGTCGCGTGCGCATGGGCGTCGAGATAGTGGACGAGCCACGGCGTCGAGAAGACCCAATACTCAAAGCCCTCATAGTAGTAACCGTCTGTCGAATAAGTCGCCAGCACGCGGTCATAGATGGCGCGCGCCAGGCCGGCCCACTCCGGCGCGTCATCTACTTCGTCGTAGAGCGCGTATGCGGCCACGCCCAATCCGGCCATCGGAATGAAGACGTGATTCTGGCTGTAAGAGTAGGTCCGCCCCGGCTTCGGCTTGTAGTAGTCGAATAGCAGTCGCGCCTGCTTCGCAATCTTCTCGCGATAGCGTGCGCGCTCGGCCTCGGCCAGGTCGTGATATAGCAGATCGTAGCCCCAGCCCATCCCATAAAGCAGATGCCCGGCGGCCAGATCGACGTTGGGTTTGTTGTTGGCGTAGCCCCAGATGTCGTAACTGACCGCGGCTTCGAGGTATTTCTTCGCGGCGTCCAGGTATTTTCGATCGCCTTCGATCTTGTATGCCAACGCGGCCTCGGCGATTCCGATGCCGACTTCATTCTGCGCGCGCCGCTCCTGCGCAGGCGGCGCGGGCGGCTCCTTCTTCAACGCGCGGACCTGCCGCAGCGCGCGACTCCAAAGATCGCGATGCGTCGTCCGCGCCCGCTCGCGCAGCTTCGCGATCTCGGCTTCCGTGACGTAAACGCGCGGGTGTTTGCCCCGCAGTTCCGGCCGCATCGATGAATTGAGCGCCGCCATCATCTGAGTCAGTGGATGCGGCCCTTTTCCCTGCTCCGGCTTGTCCTTAGGGCCGAGCGACTCGCGCGCGTCTTGCGCAGACGAAGTCAGAGCCGCAATGATCAGGCAGAGCGCCGACAATAAAATCGTCCTTTGTTGAATCCGATTGCGCATTCTTTTTCTCACATATTTACCCGGCATCAACGCGGCCACAGCAGGCGCCATCGCTGTTGCGCGACATCATTGGCCAGATGCTTCTCCAACAGCTCTTCGTATTTCGGTTCGCGGAAAGCGACGGACGCTCGACGCAGCAGGTAGGCCAGATCGCGTCGCGCGCTCCCCATCTCGTTGATTTGCTGGTGCGGCCATTCCCGCGCGGCGTCGGCGTAAGGCGTCAGATAATCGAGCGCGCGACGGATTCCGCGCCCATCTTTTGTTTGATAACTGTAAAGATCGACGCCGGCCTGCCTGCCCGCTTCGGCCAGCGTCATCAGCGCCACAAGGTTGAACGCCGAGTAACCCAGCGCGCGTGTGCGCTGCAGTTCGTTGGGCTGTTTGCCGTCTGGTTCGACTTGCCACGCGATGCGGTCGCGCGCGGCTTCCACAGTCCTGCGCGCCAACTCTTTGTCATCGATGAAGAGCGCATAGCAGGTCAGTTGCGCGGCGTACCAACTGCCGTGATTGTTCTTGGCCTGCGCTTCATTTTTACCGTTAGGGCTGGTTTGCATCCAATTGACGAATTCGCGGAACCAGGCGGTCAACGCCTGCGCGTCTTTGTCCGTCCATGCGCGCGAGCCGCCGAGCAATCCCGCCGCATCCACTACCTTGATGAAGTGACGGCTTTCGATCAGCCCCGCGCCGCGCCCGTCATTGTGGCCGGGGATCGCCTGGGCGTAGCGAAAGTTCGGGTTCATCTTTGTCGCCGGATCGAGAAACCACACCCGGATGAGCAGCGCCGCGCGTTCTGCGTAATGCTCCTCGCCGGTGAAGTAGTAAGCGATGGCCAGCGTCTCGACGGCGCCGGCCATCTCGACGATCACCGGCGCATCCGTGCCCCGCTTGCTGTCCGGATTGGTTTCGCCGTCCCGCCGGATGTAGGGCAAGCCGTCTTTGCTCTTCGGATCGGGCCACCAGTAAGGCGCGAGCGAAAGGTAGTCGTGTTTGTCGCCGCTGGGCGCCGCGCGTTCTTTCAGTGTGACAGAAAACGGGCCGGCTTTGAGCGCAATGTCAGCGTCGCGGCGTAAGGTCTCCATTGGCGCCCGCAGCCCAGCGTCTTGCGCGATTAAACGCGATTTGCTCTGCCGCAACCGCGCGGCGTCGAGCGAGCAAAGGCGCAGCCCGGCTTGCCACGTCGCGGCTGATGAGACTAAAAACAAAACCAAAGACAAACTTGTCGCTACCTTCATGGCCCGTCCCTTACCTTGCCTATACAAAACGGATGTCAAAATATCAGCTTCAACGCGAACTGCCATTCGCGCCCTTCATTCGCCGTGATCCTCACGCGGCCGACGTCGCTGTCATCCAGAAGATTGACCGGTATCTGGAAATTCGGGCGGTTGAACGCGTTGAATGATTCGGCGCGGAATTGCAGCCGCAGACCTTCCCGCAACTGGAAGTTCTTCAACAGAGACA
>DATEMG010000229.1:0-13558 GCA_035275805.1 Blastocatellia bacterium | reverse complement strand
GTAGCGATTCTCAGCGACGGTTATTGGCGCAGTCGCTTCGGCGCTGATCCGGGGGTTGTGGGACGCGAGATCAGACTCGATGGCGATAGCCACACCGTGATCGGCGTGGCGCCGCCCGCGCTGAACTTCCCGAACAAAGACGTGATGTTATGGACTGCGCTGCAAACGGAGACGCCTACGCGGCGCGGGCCGTTCTTCCTCCAAGGCGTGGCGCGTTTGAAGCCTGGCGTGACACTGCAACAAGCTTATGCGGACACGCGCGCGATCAAGTCGAGCTTTGATGTAGGAGGCTTCAATTTCAACATCCTGCCGGCGCCCGATTACGTCGTCGGAGACGTGCGCGTGGCGCTCGTGGCTTTGCTCATAACGGTGACACTCGTTCTGATGATTGCGGCGGTCAACGTGGCCAACCTCACGCTGGCGCAGTCGGCGTCGCGCGCGAAGGAGATCTCCATTCGCACGGCGCTCGGCGCCGGTCGCCGGCGCGTCATCCGGCAGTTGCTGACAGAAAGTCTGTTGCTCGCGATCACGGGCGGCGCGCTGGGAATTTTGGCGGCGGTTTGGGGCGTTGATCTGCTGGTGAAGCTAGCGCCGGAGGACATTCCCCGACTTGAGCAAGTCGGGATTGACGGGCGCGCTATGGGATGGACGGCGCTCGTCTCGCTTCTGACCGGTGTCGTCTGCGGGCTGAGGCCGGCCTGGCAAAACTCGAGGCTGAACCTGAATGAGGCGCTCAAGGAGGGCGGTCGCGGGGCGATGGAAGGAGCCGGACAGCGACGCTGGCGCAATTCGCTGGTCGTTGTCGAACTGGCGCTGGCCTTGACGCTGATGGCCGGCGCGGGACTGCTCCTTAAAAGCCTGTGGCGATTGTGGCAGGTCGATACGGGCGTCAACCCGGAGCGCGTGATGGCGGCATATGTCGATCTGCCTGAGCAGCGGTACGCGCAGCCTCAGCAGTTCATCAACTTTTATGAGCGTTTGCTCGAAGGGGCGCGTGCGCTGCCCGGAGTTCGCGCCGCCGCGCTGAGCAACAGTCTGCCGCCAAGTAACTGGCAGACTTCCGATGGTTTCGGGATAGAAGGTCGTCCTGTTCTTCCCGATCAGCTTCCGCAGATCGCCTATGTAATTCGGGTGAGTCCCGATTATTTTCGCGCCCTCGGCGTCGCGCTGCGCCGAGGGCGCTACTTCACCTCGGCCGACACGGCTGAAGCGCCGCGCGTGGTCCTCATCAACAAGACGCTGCAGCGGCGCTTCTTCTCCAACGAGGACCCGATCGGCAAAAGACTTAACACGGGCAACGATCAGCAACCGATCTGGAACGAGATAGTCGGCGTGGTAGGCGACGTGAGGTACAACGGCCTGGCCGATGAAATACAGCCGGCGTACTACCAGCCGCTGGCGCAGTCCCAGTCCTCGTCGGTCGCGCTCGTTCTGAAGACAGAGGCCGCCGATCCCTTGAGCCTCACCGCCGCGACGCGCGACGTGGTTAAGTCCGTGGACAGTGAATTGCCGTTAGCGTATGTCGGCACGATGGAGCAACTGCTGGCTTTGGCCACGGCGCAGCCGCGCTTCCAAGCCACATTGATTTCGATCTTCGCCGCGCTCGCGCTCGTCCTGGCCTGCGTCGGCGTCTATGGCGTCATCTCTAATACGGTCGCCAGTCGCACACACGAGATCGGCGTCCGCATGGCGCTGGGCGCGCAGACGCGCGATGTCCTGCGACTGGTCTTGCGGCAAGGACTGAAGTTGACGCTGGCCGGTGTGGGGTGCGGACTGCCCGTGTCGCTGGCGCTGACACGGTTGATACGCGAATTCCTTTTCGGCGTGAGCGCTACCGACCCGCTGACGTTCATCTTGATTTCGTTATTGCTGATCGCTGTGGCGCTGGTGGCCTGCTGGATCCCGGCGCGGCGGGCGACGAAGGTGGATCCGATGGTGGCGCTCAGATGCGAATAGATGTCAGATGTCAGGTTCCAGGTTTCAGGTTTCAGGTGTCAGGTTCCAGGTTCCAGGTTCCAGGTTTCAGCGCAAGAATGGACCTAACTGACACCTGGAACCTGACACCTGAAACCTAGAGGAATTATGCAAACCCTGCTGCAAGACCTGCGCTACGGCGCGCGAATGTTGGTGAAGAAACCCGGATTCACGGTGGTAGCGATTCTCACGCTCGCGCTGGGCGTCGGGGCGAACACGGCGATTTTTACGGTGATCAATGCGGCGTTATTGCGGCCATTGCCATACGAAGAGGCGGAGCGATTGGTGGTCGTAACCACGACAATGCGCCGCGACACAGTCGAGGTTCGCAGCGTGTCTTACCCGGACTTCGTTGATTGGCGGGATCAGAACACCGTCTTCGAGCGGATTGCGGCGCAATCTTCCCCGTCCTTCACTTTGACCGGCGGCGCCGAGCCGGAACGCGTGAATGGCGAACTGGTATCGTCGGATTATTTCCCGCTGCTCCGCGCGCGCGCGGCGATGGGCCGGACTTTTCTTCCCGAAGAGGACCGCACGCCCGACACGCATCGTGTGGCGCTGGTGGGTTATGGTTTGTGGCGGCGGCGCTTCGGAGGCAGCCCTGCCATTCTTGGCCAGACGATTCAACTCAACGATGGCAATTACACCGTGGTCGGGGTCATGCCGGAGGGTTTTCGCGGTGTCTCGGATGACGCCGAAATTTGGCTGCCGATGATGATGGTCTCGTCGGTCAGGAATGCGGGCGCATTGCAGAGGCGCGAGCAACGATGGCATTCCACTGTCGCGCGCCTCAAGCCCGGCGTCACTCTGGCGCAAGCCCAGGCCGAGATGGACGCGATCATGCGTCCCCTGGAGCAAGCCTATCCAAACTCGAACAGGAATCGCGGCGCGCGCGTGACGCCGCTAAACGAACAATTCTTCGGAGGTCTTCATCTGACGCTCTGGATTCTGCTTGGCGCTGTGGGGTGCGTGCTGCTGGTGGCCTGCGCCAACGTCGCCAATCTGCAATTGCAGCGAGCCGCAGGGCGCGCCTCGGAGATGGCGGTCCGGCTGGCGCTCGGCGCGACTACCCGAAGGCTGATTCGACAGTTGCTGACCGAGAGCCTGCTGCTGGCGGTCGTTGGAGGCTCACTGGGAATATTGATCGCTCTGTGGAGTGTGGACTTCCTGGTAAAGCTCAGTCCAGTGACATTTCCCAACTTCGTCAAATTCACGATTGACGCGCGCGTGCTTGGCTTCAGCCTATTGATCTCAGTTTTGACCGGCGCGCTGTCGGGGCTCGCGCCCGCGCTGCAAGCCGCGAGGCCGGCGTTGAACGAAACGCTCAAAGCCGGCGGACGTGGCGGGTCGGGCGGCCTGGGAAGAAATCGGTTGCTCAGTTCGATTGTCGTCTCCGAAATCGCGTTGGCCTTGACGCTACTCATCGGCGCCGGGCTGATGATACGCAGCCTGCAGCGATTGCAAGCCGTTGATCCCGGCTTCAACGTCGATCGCCTGTTGACGATGCGAGTCAGTCTGCCTTTGCAGCAGTACCCGCGTGAGCGAATAATCGCTTTCAGCCAACAGTTGCGCGAGCGACTTCAAGCATTGCCCGGGGCGCAATCGGTGGCCCTGGCTTCAGACCTGCCTTTGAGCGGCAGCACTAGCGCTGGGCCGATCGAGTTGGAAGGGCGACATGAGGCGCCGGCGGGAGGCGAATTCAGAATGTACCGCCATCGCGTGACTCCCGGGTTCTTCTCGACGCTGGGCATTCCGCTCGTCAAAGGCCGCGATTTCACCGTCGATGATCACGCGCAAGCGCCCCGCGTCGCCGTCATCAGCGAAAATATGGCCCGCCGTTATTGGCCCGATGAGGACCCCATCGGCAAACGCCTGAGGGAAGACAGCCGGGGGGATCCCACCCCTAACCCGTGGCTGTCAATCGTCGGCGTGGTCGGAGAGGTCAAATATCGCGGGCTGCCGCAAAATCCTAACGCCGACCCGGATGTCTACATCCCCTTGGCGCAAGCGCCCGTCGGAAATTTGTTCCTGGCGGCGCGCTCCGGCGTCGATCCGAACAGCATGGTCGCAGCCATGCGCGGCGTCTTGCAAAAACTCGATCCGAACCTGCCCGCCTATGAGGTCACGACGATGGCGGAACAGGTAAACAATCAGACGACGCGATCGCGTTTCAGCGCCTGGCTCCTCGGCGTCTTCGGCGCCCTCGCGCTAGCTCTGGCGGCAATCGGAATCTACAGCGTCATGGCTTATGCGGTGGAGCAACGGTCCCGCGAAATCGGCGTCCGCGTGGCGTTGGGCGCGCGAGCCGGCGACGTGTTGAAGATGGTCATCGTACAGGGAATGAGACTGGCGTTGCTGGGCGTGGCCCTGGGATTGGGCGCGGCCCTGGCGTTGACGCAGTTGATGAAGCGATTGCTGTTCGGCGTGGGCGCCACTGACCCTCTGACTTATGGCGCGATCGCCTTGTTGTTGACGCTCGTCGCCTTGCTGGCGTGCTACGTCCCGGCGCGGCGGGCGACCAGGGTTGACCCGCTGGTCGCGATCAGATGCGAATAGGTATCAGGTGTCAGGTTTCAGGTTTCAGCGCAAGAATGGAGCTAACTGACACCTGACACCTGACACCTGACACCTGACACCTAGAGGAATTATGCGAACTCTATTGCAGGATCTGCGCTACGGCGCGCGAATGTTGTGGAAGAATCCCGGCTTTACGTTGATCGCCGTGATCACTCTCAGCCTGGGCATCGGGGCGAACACCGCGATCTTCAGTGTTATCGACGCGCTGATGCTGCGGCCATTGTCTTTCAGAGAGCCTGACAACCTTTTTCAGGTGTGGGAGACAGACGTCAAGCACGGTTACAACGAGATGGACGCCGCGTACCCGAATTTTGCTGATTGGCGTGACCAAAATCAGGTCTTCGAGCAGATCGCCATTTACTCGAATGGGACATACAACCTGACAGGCGCCGCCGAGCCTGAGCGGATTCAAGGCGCTATTGTTTCGCCCACATTTTTCCCTTTGCTAGGCGTCAAGCCGATGCTTGGCCGCGTGTTTTTACCGGAAGAAGATCATCCGAAAAAAGTATTTTCGGTGGTGATGAGCGAGCGTTTGTGGCGGCGTCGCTTCAACTCCGATCCGCAGATCATCGGCAGGAATATCAGCATCGACCTCGAGAGCTTTATTGTAATCGGCGTCGTTCCGAACATCTTGGACCTGGCCGAATTGCCGAATGACACAGATTTATGGATGCCTATCTCTCATGGCTACGGTTTCGATAATCGCCGCGGCCACGGTTACCTCGTAATGGCGCGCTTGAAACAGGGCGTGACGCGCGAGCAGGCGCAAGCGGACATCGATCGCATCGCCGGATCACTGGCCATGCGGCATCCGGACTCCAATACGAGTCATGGGGTGAAGCTCGTTCCCCTGCAAGAGCAGATCGTGGGCGATTTCAAGCTGGCGTTGCTGGCTCTGCTGGGCGCGGTTCTGTTCGTTCTGCTGATCGCTTCAGCCAACGTCGCAAACATGCTGCTGGCGCGCGCCGCCGATCGGCAGAAAGAGATCTCAATTCGCGCCGCGCTCGGCGCCGGACGCTTCAGACTTATCCGGCAGTTGCTCGCCGAGAGTCTGTTGCTCGCAGGCTTAGGCGGCGGGGGCGGCTTGCTGCTCGCAGTCTGGGGAGTTTATCTGCTCGTCACGTTCGGCCCGGCGGAGTTGCCGCGCGCCGGAGATGTCGCGGTGGACGGGCGCGCGCTCGGCTTTACGCTCGCGGTTTCGTTGCTGACTGGGATCATCTTCGGCCTCGCGCCCGCGCTGCAAGCTTCGCGGCCGGACCTCAACGAGGCGCTGAAAGATGGCAGGCGCGGCGCGACTGGCAGCGCGGGCCAGCGGCGAATGCGAAGTTTACTGGTCGTCTCTGAGATCGCGCTTTCGCTGGTGTTGCTGGTCGGCGCCGGACTGTTGATGAAAAGCTTCCTCAAACTGCAAGCGGTCGACCCTGGATTCAACCCAAATAACATGCTGACGATGAGAGTCAGCATGGAGGGGCCGAATTATGAAAAAGTCGAGTCGCGCATCGTTTTCCACGATCAGCTTCTCGATAAGATCAAAGCGCTGCCGGGCGTCCAGTCCGCCGGCGCCCGATACCGTATCCCCCTCGCGCCCGACGACGGTTATGCGAATTTGGCCTTTGCCGTCGAAGGGCGATTGACCGACCCCGCCAACCGTCCTACCGCTTTCTACAACACGGTCAGCCCCGAACTGTTTCGCACGATGGAAATCCCGTTGTCGAAGGGTCGCCCGTTCAATGCGCATGACGATCAGAAGGCGCAGAAGGTGATCATCATCAACGAGACACTTACGCGACGCTACTTTCCCGGCGAAGACCCTATCGGCAAGCGCATGACGCTCGAAGACGAGAACCCAAAGGAAGAAGATTGGGCCACGATTGTCGGGGTGGTTAAAGACACCAAGCCTCTCACGATGGATGGAAAACCCGCCCCGGAAATGTATATGCCATTCGCTCAACAGCCAGGGAGATCCATGGCCCTGATGATACGAACGACCAACAAGCCTGAGAGCGTCGCCGCCGCAGTGCGCCATAGCGTGCAAGCGCTGGACAGAAACCAACTTGTCTATGGCGTCAGAACGTTTGAGAGAGTGGTGGCGGAATCAGTCGCCACGCCGCGCTTTCGCGCGTCCCTGATCGGAGTATTCGCCGTCGTCGCTTTGATTCTGGCGATGGTCGGCGTCTACGGCGTAATGAGTTACGCGGTCACGCAGCGGACGCGCGAGATCGGCATTCGCATGGCGCTCGGCGCCGAGCCGCGTGACGCGCTGAAGATGGTGATGAAACAGGGCGCGAAACTGGCCGTCGCAGGCGTCGCGATCGGGTCGGGCGGCGCCGCGGCTCTGACGTGGTTAATTGAGGGGCTGTTGTTTGACGTGCGGGCCGCCGACCCGGCGACGTTTGTGGCCGCCCCGCTACTGCTTGCAGGCGCGGCGCTGCTTGCTTGTTACCTTCCCGCGCGGCGGGCGACAAAAGTGGAGCCGATTGTAGCGCTTCGCTGCGAATAGATGTCAGATGCTAGATGTCAGATGTCAGTGAGAGAGCTTTGCCGCCACTCTTCAACAGAAAGGAAAGAAATGTATAGGCGTGATTTTGTAATTTCAACGTTAGCCTGTGTCGCGGAACTCTCCGCGGCTTCTAGCGTTCTCGCTCAGAAGAAAGCCATCGAGCCAGATCTGGCCGCGCTCGCCGAAGGCAAAGGCTTGAAAGTCTTCAACCGCAGCCTGAGCGTCCTCAACGACGGGGCCAGGAAAGGCGTTCATCTGAGCGAAAGCCCGGGTGACGGCGTCGCGTACCTGGAAGGCGTCGAGTTCACCAACGGCGCAATTGAGTTCGATATCAGGGGCAAGGACGTTCAGCAACAAAGTTTCGTCGGAGTCGTTTTTCACGGGCTGGATGAGAAGACTTATGACGCGGTCTACTTCCGCCCGTTCAACTTCAAGGCTGAAGACCCGGCCAGACGCCTCCGCGCCGTCCAATACGTCTCTCATCCGACTTACACCTGGCAGAAGCTGCGAACGGAGCAGCCAGGGAAGTATGAAAAGCCCGTTAATCCTGTACCGGACCCGAACGGCTGGTTTCACGCGCGCATCGTCGTCGCGAGTCCGAAAGTGAGCGTCTTCGTCAATGACGCGAAAGAACCGAGCCTGGTGGTCGAACAGTTGAGCGACCGCAAGAAGGGATTGGTCGGACTGTGGGTCGGAAATACTTCGGGCGGTGACTTCGCCAACTTCAAAATAGTCCCGGCCTAGCGGCGGTTACAGCTAAATCGGGACAGAAAACATTTAGACAGGATTGACAGGATTTTTCAGGATGAAGACCGAAAAGATAGTTATCTTGACTGCAAATCCTGATAAATCTTGTGAATCCTGTCTACTTCTTCTGTCCCCATACTGTCTGTTTCGATTTAAAACTCGATTAAGCCATGCGCCATCGGGCGGAGTGGTTCCGCTCACGGATCGGCATCGCAGTGTTGAGACCGGCGCAGCACGGAAGGTGAGCCTGAATCTTCTGGAGGAAAAAATGATCGCAGACATTTGGCAAGACCTGCGCTACGGCGCGCGAATGTTGATGAAGAAACCCGGCTTCACCATTGTCGCCGTTCTCACACTGGCGCTGGGCATTGGGGCCAACACAGCCATCTTCAGCGTGGTGGATGCAGTGTTGCTGCGCCCGTTACCTTTCCCGAGTCCGGAACAGATTGTTCTGGTGCGCGATGATCTGACCGGACGTCAACTTAAAGATGTCGGAATGTCGGTTGACGAACTGAGAGATTTTCAGGAGCGATCCGACGTCTTCGAGCAGATCTCGGCCGTCTGGCCGGTGGACGCCAACCTGACGGGTTCCGACCGCCCCGAGCGCATCGAGCTGCTCGCCGTGAGTCCAAATTATTTTTCGTTGCTCGGCGTAAGCGCGCAACTGGGGCGCGTTTTCGGGCCGCAGGATCATGCGCTCGGCTTCGCTGAGGGGGTCGTCATCAGCGATGGATTGTGGCGACGGTTGTTCGGCGCCGATCAGAATATCCTCGGACGGAAGGTGCGCGCTGACAGCGATATCTATACGATCATCGGCGTTATGCCGCCCGGCTTTCGACATCCGGCTCAGACCTTGCGTAACGAAGTGGAGATGTGGGCGACGGCCGGATTTGCGGCCAACCCTTTTGGCCCGCCGGTGCGGGCCGGGCGGATACTGCCAGGGGCGATTGCGCGACTGAAACCAGGGCTGAGCGTTCAGCAGGCCCAATTGAAGCTTGATTCATTCGTCGCAAACCTGCGCGGCCAATTTCCCAACGATTATCCAGCGGACGCGGGATGGACGGCGCAACTGCTGCCTGCGCGCGAGAACCTGGTCGGTAATGTGCGGGCGACACTGTTGGCGTTGATGGGCGCGGTGGGTTTGGCGCTGCTGATTGCCTGCGTGAACATCGCCAATCTACTGCTGGCCCGCTCCCTGGCGCGGCGGCGCGAGATGGCGATTCGCCTGGCGCTCGGCGCCGGACGCGGGCGGTTGATCCTGCAACTACTCATCGAGAGTCTGCTGTTGGCGCTGCTCGGTGGAGCGGTCGCGCTTCTGATGGTGGCCTGGGTTATGAAGTTGTTACTCGGAATTGCCCCAGACGACATTCCACGTCTGCACGAGGTCGGCTTCAACAGCAGTGTCCTGGGCTTCGCTTTTGTGGTTTCCATCCTGACCGGCGTCATTTTCGGCCTCGTCCCGGCGTTGCAAGCTTCACGTCCCGACATGACGCCCAATTTGAAGGAAGGCGGCCAGGGCGCCGGCGACAGAGGGCGCCGTTTTCGCGGGGCGCTAGTTGTTATCGAGTTCGGCTTGTCACTGGCGTTGATGATCGGGGCGGGCCTGTTAGCTCGCAGCTTCTGGCGATTGTTGCAAGTTGATCCGGGCTTCGATCCGCGCAACGTCGTGATGGCGCGCATTTGGCTGCCAGTGCCTAACAATCCGGACCTCGATCCGTACCGGCCTCCGGAGAAACGCGCCGCTTTTGTGAGGGAAGTCCTGCGTCGCACAAGCGCGATGCCTGGTGTGCGATTCGCGGCGGTCGGCGCGGGCAATGGCGTTCCGTTGATCGGCCCCCATAATTCCAACGCGTTCACTATAGAATCTCGACCGGGCGAAGACTCCAACCCGCCGCGCGCCCAGGTGTCGGCCGTTAGCCCTGATTACTTTCGCGTTCTAGGCGCGCCGCTAGTGCGCGGGCGCTTCTTTGCCGCGAGCGATGAGCGCCAGGCCCCAAGCGTGGCTTTGATTGATGAAGCGATGGCGAGTCGTTACTGGCCGAATGAAGATCCGGTCGGAAGGCGTATCAAGTTTGGTCGAAGCGGGTCGAACGCGCCCTGGATGACGGTTGCCGGCGTCGTGGGCAATATCAAGACCGTTGGCCTTGATCAGCCCGATCAACCCCATCTCTATCTGCCAATCCTCCAAAATCCAGGCTACGCCATGGCGGTCTATATCCGCGCGGAAGCCAATGTCGCCGGTCTCGCTGGACTGACGCAGGCGTTGCGGCGAGAGGTCCAGGCAGTGGACCCGGACCTGCCAGTCTTCGGCGAGCGCGCAATGGAAGACCTGATCGCCGCTTCACTGGCGCAACGGCGCTTCGCCGCGCAGTTGATCGGCCTGTTCGGCGCGCTCGCCCTCTTTCTGTCGGGCATCGGCATTTATGGCGTGATGGCCTGGTCAGTCAGCCAGCGATCACGTGAGATCGGGATTCGCCTGGCCCTGGGGGCCGATACGGGCGCGGTTCTGCGCTGGATACTCGGTCAGGGGATGCGTTTGACGTTGGTCGGCGTAACGGTTGGGCTATTGGGAGCCTTTGCGATGACACGCCTGTTGCGAGGTCTGCTCTTCGAGGTCGCGCCGTCCGACCCCCTGACGTACATTTGCGTGGCCGGGCTGCTGGCCGTAGTGGCGCTGCTGGCCTGTTACATCCCGGCGCGGCGGGCAACGAAGGTTGATCCGATGATTGCGCTTAGATACGAATAGATGTCAGATGTCAGATGTCAGATGTCGCTCCTGACAGAACTGAAGAACAAACGCTAGCCATAATCTATAAACATGTCGCTCCTGACGGAGCTGTTAATTCAATGCCTTATCTCGCCAGCGTCGAACGCTCATCACATCGAAGCGTTGGCCTGTGAAGACAATCTGTTTAATGGGTCTCTTGCCGTTTCCGACGCAGTCCCTGCCTGCCGCAACCGAATCCGTCCCGCTTCGGTTTTGGGAAAAGGCGATCCCAAAAGCGGACAGATTGCGCCTACCTTAAATCATCAGCTTCATCTCAAATCACGTCATTCAAGGATTTATGCAATTCGAAGAAAGTGGCACGCCGCTTGGTTATTCAATTTCGATATCCCACGTGAGCGAATGCGGCGACGATTGTCGCATCTATTTTTCAAAGACCATCAGGCTGTTTGGTTGAGGAAAATGCTTATGAACACGATCTGGCAGGACCTGCGCTACGGCGCGCGAATTTTATTAAAGAAGCCCGGGTTTACTCTGGTCGCCGCGCTCACGCTTGGTTTGGGCATGGGCGCTAATACAGCGGTGCTGAGCACAGTGAATGGCTTCATCATTCGCCCGCTGCCGGTAGATCGCCCCGAAGAACTGGTACAGCCGTTCTGGGGCAGTCGCAAAGACCCAGAGCTCTCGGCTCCTTCTTCGTATCTGAACTACATCGACCTGCGCGATCAGAACAAAGTCTTCTCCGGGTTGTTGGCGTGGCAGATGATTTCCGCCGGGATCAGTGACAGCGCGAGCCGCGCGGACGCCGCCGGCGCCCGCGCCGAGATCATTTGGGGAGAGGTCGTCAGCGGCAATTACTTCGACGCGCTTGGGGTGAAAATGGCCTTGGGCCGCGCCTTCCTGCCCGAAGAAGATCGCACGCTCGATACGCATCCGGTCGTCGTGCTCGGAAACGCCTTTTGGCAAAGGCGTTTCAATTCCGATCCGGCTATCGTCGGAAGAACTGTTTATCTGAACAGCCATCCCTTCAAAGTCATCGGCGTGGCGCCGCCGTCGTTCGATGGCGTGAAGTTCGCCATCCGTCAGGATTTCTGGGCTCCACTGATGATGCAGACGCGACTCGGCGTCTATCGGGAATGGCCGACGAATCGCCTGATGAACAACCTGAATCTGCTGGGCCGCCTCAAGCCCGGGGTGACGATGAAGCAGGCCGAGGCCGACCTCGATCTCATCGCGGAGAATCTGGACAGACTCTATCCGACGACAAACGCCGATTCGAAGATTCATGTCGCGCCCCAGGAGGAAGGTCGACTTGGAGAGATCGCCGGATTCATAAAATTCACTTCGGTGATTGCGCTGGCGGTCGCGGGGCTGGTGTTGCTGGTGGCGTGCGCAAATGTAGCCAATCTGCTGTTGGCGCGTGCGACGTCGCGCAGCCGCGAGATCGGCATTCGTTTGGCGATCGGCGCGGGACGATTTCGGATAGTGCGGCAACTGCTCCTTGAAAGCCTGCTGCTGGCAGGACTGGGAGGCGGGCTTGGAATATATTTCGCTTTCTGGGGAACCGACCTGATCCGCGCTTCGATCCCGCCAATGCCTTACCCGATCAACTTTGATTTCAGCCCCGACCTGAGCGTCCTCAAATGGATGTTGCTGGTTTCGCTGCTGACCGGAGTGATCTTCGGATTGGCCCCGGCTCTGATCGCTTCGCGGACCAATCTGGTTTCAGTTGTAAAGAACGATGCGGTGGGGCAATTGCAGAGAGGTCGCGCGGGACGCTGGAATCTTCGCAACCTGCTGGTCGTCGCCCAGGTCGCCATCTCGATCATCGTGCTGGTTTGCGCCGGTTTGTTTCTCAAGAGTCTGAGCCGGGTCCGGAACGCCGACCCCGGCTTCAGCGCAGAAAACCTGATCACGATGCGGCTCGATCCGGGCCAGTTCGGTTATAGCGACGCGGATGGCAAACGGTTTTACAGCGAACTGCTGCGACGAATCGAGTCGCAGCCCGGAGTGCGCGCCGCTTCGTTGGCGTTCTTTCTCCCGCTCGCCGAAAACGACACGGTGCGCGGACCGATTGTCAAAGAAGGCGACCCGCAGCCGCAGCCGGGGCAAGGAATGGCAATCGCCGCCAACGTTGTCGCCCCGAAGTATTTCGAGACGATGAAGACGCCGCTTGTTTTGGGCCGCGAGTTCACCGAACACGACAATAACGACGCCACAAAGGTCGCGATCGTCAATCAGGAGTTCGCCCGCAGATTCTACGGCAGCGAGCAGAACGCGATCGGCAAACGCTTTTGGGAATGGGGCGTCAATACTGCGCTGGTAGAGGTTGTCGGCGTCGCCAAAGATGGCCGCTATCTCAATCTTTACGAGAGTCCGCGTCCATACATTTTCATGCCCGAATACCAGCATGATTACAATTCGCAGATGACGCTGCTGGTTAGCGCAAACGCTTCATTCGATCTGAAAGCGGTGGCCGATGGGATGCGGCGTGAAATCGCGCAAATGGATTCGCGCCTGCCTGTCTTCGGTTTGCAGATGGCCGAGCGGAATCTGGCCTATGCCTATTGGGCGCCGAGGCTGGCGGCGGGACTGGCGACGGGCTTCGGCCTGTTGGCGTTGATTCTTGCGACGATGGGATTGTACAGCGTGATGACTTACGCCGTCAGTCGCCGCACACGCGAAATCGGCATCCGAGTGGCGATTGGCGCGCAAGGCCGCGACGTGCTGAAGCTGGTCCTCGGCCAGGGAATGCTCCTGGTCGTCGCCGGCGTCGTGATCGGACTGGTGGGCGCGTTCGCTTTAACGCGCGTGCTGTCGAGCCTCTTGTTCGGCGTGGGGGCCACCGACCCATCGACTTTCATCGGGATCACGTTGTTGCTCATCGCCGTAGCGTTGCTGGCGTGCTGGATTCCGGCGCGGCGGGCGATGAAGGTTGATCCGATGGTGGCGCTCAGAACCGAATAGGTGTCAGGTGTCAGGCGGCGGGGATTACTCTTAACTGAATCCTGAATCCTGAATCCTCAAACCTGACA
>DATEMG010000228.1:0-4796 GCA_035275805.1 Blastocatellia bacterium | reverse complement strand
AATCCGCAATCCGCAATCCGCAATCCCCCAAATGACCGATCCTCGAATGCTGATGGGCACGCTCGCCTATCTTTCGCCCGAACAGGCGCGCGGCGGCGCCGTTGATCGCCGAACAGACATCTTCAGCCTCGGCGTAACGCTCTACGAGATGGTCGCTGGGACGCGTCCATTCGGCGGCGAAACCCATGCGGAGGCTCTGGACGCTATCTTGAATCGAGCGCCTGAGCCGGTCGCGGTCGAACACCCCGGGTTGGAACACATCATCGAGCGATCGCTGGCGAAAGACCGTGAAGCTCGTTATCAAACGGCGAGTGAGATGCAAACGGATTTGCAACGGCTCGCGAGGGAGTTGGCCTTGGTCTCAGCGGGCATGGCGCCCTTTCAGCGGCGACTGCCGGCGCTGTGGCGAAGCCGTCGCGCGAAGGCCGCCTGGGCGTTCGTCGGGATCGCGGCGCTGATCGCAACATGGTTTTTCACCTCAGGCCGGAAGGCCGAAAACCGTGGAGCGCACACGACGCGAATCAGCGCCCACTCGACGCGAATCACTCAACAAGAGGGGGCGGAATTGTTCCCCAGCCTTGCGCCGGACGGGCGGTCATTGGCATACGCCAGCCGGGCGGCAGGCAACTGGGACATTTACTTGCGGGAGGTGGGCAGCGGGAAGATTCGCAACCTGACTGAGGGCTGCCGGGAAGACGATACTCAGCCGACCTTTTCCCCCGACGGCGAATGGATCGCATTTCGTTCTCAGCGCGAGGGCGGCGGCGTCTTCGTGATGAGCGCGACCGGGGAGTCCGTTAGACGATTGACGCCGGCCGGGCACTACTACCATCCGGCCTGGTCTCCCGACGGCCGGAAGATTCATTGCACGCGGGAAAATGTAGCTGACCCTGCTGAGCGCACTGCGGGTCCGCGCCAACTCTGGGCTTTTACGGTCAGCGACGGCGAGCAGCGGCTTATCACTAGCGATGACGTCGCGCAACCACAATGGTCTCCGCATGGACGGCGCATCGCCTATTGGGGAAAGCGCGATAAGACCCAGCGCGACATCTGGACGATGCCCGCTCTCGGGGGCGAGCCGGTGGATGTGACCAACGACGAGCATCTTGACTGGAACCCGGTCTGGTCGCCGGACGGCGGATACCTCTATTTCCTCAGCGACCGCGCAGGCGGCATGAAATTGTTTCGTGTGGCGGTTGATGAAGAGTCAGGCAGAGTGTCAAGCAAGATCGAGCGAGTCCCCACACCCGAGGGTAATGTGATCCGGTATCTAAGCTTCGCGCGTAATGGGGACCTGGCTTATGCGACGCTCGCTCAACGAAGGACTCTCCACAGGGTCGCTTTCGATCCGGCGCGCGGCGAGCTTGCGGGAGAGCCGAGCCAGCTGGCAACAGACTCCCTGTCGGTGGATGACCCTGATATTTCGCCCGACGGCCAGTGGATCGTTTGTCGCAGCCTGCGAGAAAGACAGGAGAACATCCTGTTGCTGAGGAGCGACGGCGCGGGCGGGCCGCGCCTGCTGACCAATGACGATTACAAAGACCGCGGACCGCGCTGGTCGCCTGACGGTCGCCGGATCGCCTTCTATTCCAATCGCAGCGGCGCGTGGGAGATTTGGACCGTCAAGAGCGACGGCGACGCCAAGCAGCGCCTCACCTTTACAGAAGGAGCCAACGTCTATTTCCCCATCTGGTCGCCCGACGGCGCCCGCCTCGTTTACACCAGGCACGGCGGCGTCCCCTTCGTCATCGAAGTCGACAGCCCGCTGCACGAGCGCCGGCCGCAGTCCCTCCTCTCTCCGGACGAGGCGGAAATGTCTTTCTGGCCACGCGACTGGTCGGCTGACGGGCGAAAACTGGCAGGGAGCTGGAGAGGTAATCTCAACGACGAGCCGGTGGTCGGATTATATTCTTTCCCCTTGCGCCGCTTCGAGGCGCTGGCCCTGTCAGGCCCCGCGCTGGCCTGGCTTAACGACAATCGCCGCTTGCTCTTTCGTCAGGGTATGAAGGTCTTCCTGGGTGACACCCGGTCGCAAAAACATCGCGAGATCCTCAACTCTTTTCCACACAGGATTCTTCATGCTGTGCTCTCGCGTGACAATCGCTGGCTCTATTACAGCCTGGAGCAGACTGAGGCCGACGTCTGGCTGCTTTCCCTGAAATGAGCATGAGCGCCGCTCGGTGAGACCGCCTGATGTTGTTTGAAAAATAATTGCGACACATATGTATGGGCGGGTATTCCCCGCCCATACGCTGTCGTCGCGTCTAATTCTCCTGGCGCTAACGGATTTTGTGGTTGAGGCCGTTAGCCCGGCGGGGCGAAAAGTCACTAGAAGCCATCTCATAAATGGACTTGTCGCCTGTGGGGCTCCAGAACACGTCAGAAAGCCCACGTAGTAACAACTTCAGTCGTTACTGTGCTGTAACGACTGAAGTCGTTACTACATGGCAGCGCGACATGAATGCTGATTCATATTTATGAGATAGCTTCTATAAACATTTCGCCCCGCCGGGGTTGGCGCCCCAAAATCCATTAGCGCCAGAATTCTTCAAAGGCCATAAGGCGGAGATCCGGACTCTTTCTAAAATCGGCGTAAGCGGCCTTTTGTCCTTGCCCTCAACACTGTGCTAAATTCGACGTCACTTTCTGCGGCGCCGCGCTGCGGCAAAAACATCTTGTAGGTCGAAGGTGGCGGTAGATGAGACCTTAAGGGTGGGCGAGGCCATCCCCTTCCCCCATGGTTTTATCTACCCCTGAAGTGAGGGAAGTTTGATCACCACCACTACTCATAGCCTGCGCGAACTTCAACAGACCGTCGAGAGCGTCATCCGTGGCAAATCGGAGGCGGTGCGCCTGGCGATTGTAACCTTGCTGGCAGGCGGACATCTGCTCGTCGAGGACGTTCCCGGCGTGGGCAAGACGACGCTGGCGCACACTATCGCGCGCTGTCTGGATTGCAGTTTTCAACGCATTCAGTTCACGAGCGACTTGTTGCCTTCTGACATCGTGGGCGTTTCGGTCTTTAATCAGCACCGGGGCGAATTCGAATTCAAATCCGGCCCCGTATTCACCAACGTGATCCTGGCCGACGAGATCAACCGAACCACCCCGAAGACGCAAAGCAGCTTACTAGAGGCGATGGCGGAAGGGCACGTCACGATAGAAAACCAGACCTATGAATTGCCGCGCCCTTTCCTGGTGCTGGCCACGCAAAATCCGGCGGAACATCACGGGACTTACCCGCTGCCGGAGTCGCAGCTCGACCGATTTCTAATGCGCGTCCGAATGGGGTATCCGTCGCCGGACGAGGAGAAGGAGATTCTGCGCCAGCAACAGCACCATCATCCGCTGGAACAGATCACGCCGGTGATGAACGGCGACGACGTGCTCTACCTGCAGGAGGAGATTAAAAACGTGCGCGTGGATGACGTCCTGCTCGATTACCTGATGGAGATAGTGGTGGCGACGCGCAATTCCGAAATGTTGGATTTCGGCGTCAGCCCTCGCGGATCGCTCGCGCTTCGACGCGCGGCCCAGGCGCTGGCCTTCATCGAAGACCGCTCCTATTGCATCGCCGATGACGTCAAGCGCCTGATCATTCCCGTCTTCGGCCACCGCGTCGCCGTCAATTCGCGATACTTGAGCCGCAACGGCAACGGCGCCGACGCCGATTCAGTGCTCGCGGAGATCGTCAGGAGCGTGAGAGTGCCGATTTAGGGGTTAGGGGATAGCGATTGGCGATTGGCGATTGGCGATCATTGCCACATCGCTTCCCAACCCCCATCCCCCAACCCCCAACTACTATGGCCCCCTTTTTGCCCAGAAAAAAATCTTTTCGGTTCGTTTTCTTCTCGGCGCTGTTGACCGCGGCGGCGATCGGGGTGGCGTTAATCTCCGTAATCGCCGGGCAGATAGGCGAATCTGAATTTGCGGCGCTGGGGTCGAAGGTGGCGCTCGGATTGGCGCTGCTAATAGTTTTATATGTCGCGCCGCGCCTGGCGCAGAGCATAAATTTAAACTCCGGATTTTCGGTTCATGTCCCCAACGCCGGGCTGCTATTTTTCGCGCTTATCCTGCTTGTCACAATCCTATCCTTGAGCAGCGGAAACAATTTGCTCTATCTGGTGCTGTCGGCGCTGCTGGCGACGATGTTCGTTTCATGGGCGCCGTCGCGGCTTAACCTGAGCCGGGTCGGGGTCTCGGTGCGATTTCCGAACCACATTTTCGCAGGCGAATCGGCGGCGTTCGATGTGACGGTGACGAACCGCAGCAGGCTGCTGCCGGCGTTCTCGCTGACCGTGGCGATGAGCGAGGGCGCCGCCGGCGATCAGGCGTCGCCGAAAGCCAAAGAGGGCGCGACGACCACGACCGAGATTGTCTACTTACCGATAGTTCCGGCCCGCGCTTCGGCGAGCGCTCGAATCGAGCGCGGCTTCCCAAAACGCGGAGTCTACCCGATCAGTGGTTTCATCGTTCACAGCCGGTTCCCGTTCGGATTCATCGAACAAAGGCGCCGTCTGGAGGCGAACGGAGAGATTGTCGTTTACCCCGCGCCGCTGCCGCTGGACGAATTCGGCCACTCGACGCCGCCGCTGCTGGGACGGGTCGAAACCCGCGCGAAGGGGAGCGGGAGCGACCTTTACGCGATCCGGCGGTATATTTCGAGCGACCACAGGCGCCAAATCGACTGGAAAGCGACCGCCAAGACCTCGCAGGTGATGGTGCGCGAATTCACGCGAGACGACGACTGGCGCGTCACAATAGCTTTCGATACCCAGGTCGAGAAAGAATCGGCT
>DATEMG010000227.1:0-5417 GCA_035275805.1 Blastocatellia bacterium | reverse complement strand
GGGAATGGGAAAAAGATGCTATTCTGATTCTCCCACTCCCCACTCCCCACTCCCCACTCCCTACTCCCCATTCCCCATTATTCCACCACTACACGATCAGTCGCCCCGCGCCCGAATGTTTCGGGGTGGTACATCTCTTCGGCCTTCGACGGAGGAACGACGAACACGCCGGGAGTCGTCGCCCGCGCCACATATGAATAATTGTAGACGCCTTCCCATAGCAATGACGTGAAAGCTTCGACCCGCTCGTCGCGCATGTTCTGATGCTCGAACCATCGCCAGGCCCATCGCCACATGTTCGTCCGATCATTCGGGTCTTGTGGGACGTGGCCCGTGATCGCCAATTCGGGGTTGAGCGTCTCAAACCCGGCGGGCAGCGGGTCGACCAGCGCGACGTGATAACGGCGAGACGGCGCGACCATCGTCAATCGCACGCGGACTTTCGCGCCGGCCTTGATGCGCCACGTCCCGTCCTCGTGGCGGCGCGCGTCGTTCGGGTCGTCAATCGCTTCGTAAACGCGCGTGACGGTGAAACCCTGATCGGCGGGTTTGATCTGCAAATTCTCCGGCGAATAATTCATTCCGATGCGGTAATAGAGCCGTCCCCGGCCTTCTTTACTCAGCGTCAGATTCTGTCGGGCTGGCTGCGCCATCAGGTAATTCATCGGAATGTTGATCTGGCGGGCGCTGGTCGAGCGCCCTCGAAACTGTTGGTCGCCCGCGAAATCGTCCCCCAGCCACATCCGCGCCACGAAATTGGGCGGCGCCTTTTCGTAAGCCTCGAAATAACGCCCGAGCGCGAGCAGCGCGAAGACGTTCTCCTGCGTGGTCGCCCAGCGCCCCGCCTTGCGATGCGCGAGCAATCCGCGAATGAGCTTCGGGATCAGATCGCTTTTCGGATCGTCGCCGATCAGGGCTTCGAGGATGATCGCGTCGGCGCGGCGGTCGGAGTGGAGCAGCAAATGAGCGCCGTCTTTGTAAGAGGTCGTGAAATGGGCCGCTCCGGCGGTCTCTTCGACGCGGTTGTTTAGATGCCGGCGGATCGCCGCGACCTCCTGCTCCGAATTCGCGTCGCCCGATAGGACCGCCAAAAGCCATCCCAGCGATTCGAGCGGCAGGTTTTCAACTCCGCCGGCCTTGCCAATCCGCATTCGCGCTTCAGCCGGGTTGCGATCGCCCATCAGGCCGCGCACGTAAAGCGCGTAGGCGATGAGCGATTGTCGCGCGTCTTCGGAGTACCAACGTGGGATGTGTCTTTCGATCTCGCGCAGATACCGCTTCGACAACTCCGTCACTTCAGGCCGAACCTTGAAGCCTTTCTCTTTCGCGCGAACCATCGCGTGCGCCGCGTGAACGGACAGGTACGGCCATTCGTTATCGTCGTCGCGACGCCAGAAGCCGAAGCCGCCATTTCCATCCTGCAAGGCTTCGAGCCGCTTGAGGTCGCGATCGGCCGCCGCGATCAATTCGTTCGGAGGCGGCAAGCCCTTCGCGTCAAACGCGCCGAGCGCATCGCGCAACGCGGCGATTGCCAGGATGCGCGACGAAATCTGCTCGGAGCATTCGTACGGGTACGAACTCAGATACAAGACGGCGTCGGTCAGTGATTGCAACTGCGTTGATGAGGTCGTTACCTCCAGCCCCCCGAATTGCTTGAAAGCCCGGGCCGGCGCCTGCACGGGCTGGATGATCGCGCCGTCATCAATCTCGCCGTAAGTGGCGAAGGCCTCGGTCGTCGCGGGGGTCAATACTGGAATGCTGATTTCAGCGGCGTCCGACCATTTGCCTGCGGTTGCGGCGATCTGGAATCGGGCCATGCCGGGGCTTACGGTAGTCGTTGAGAAACGAACTTCGACACGGTCATTGGCGGGCACGGTAACGCGGCGGCCGGCGTTTGAAGTGTTCGTAGTACCGCCTGAAGGCCGTACTACAAACTCCGCGTTCGACGCGCGCACAACCACGTCGACTTGCATCGGCGCGTCGGTCTGATTCTGCACGACGACGGGAAGTTCAAAACGGTCGCCGAAGTTGAGGAAGCGCGGCGCTGACGGGCGCGCCATCAACGGCAGCCGCGCGGTGATGGCCGATTCGCCCTTGCCGAACTGTTTTTCGCCCGCCACAGCCACGGCCATCACGCGATAGCGCGTCAGGTTGTCGGGTAATTTGATTTTGACCGTCGCGCGCCCTGCGGCGTCGGTCAACACAGTAGGGGCGAATGTGGCCAGCGGATTGAAGTTCTTTCGCGTTCGGATCTCAGCCTCCGGCGCGCCGGCCGACACTGTGACCACTTGAGTCAGGTAGTCGACCTGAGTCGCAAGCCGAATCGGTTGCGACTCTTGCAATTTGGCGAGCAGATCGAGTTTTTCGAACGGCGAGCGGAGCATTCCCATCAACTCCTGATTCTCGACCAACAACACTTTTTCTCGCGAATGATGATCGCGAGTTTCGGGATCGCGCGTACGATAGAAACTCGCGAGCGGATCGGTGAGTTCATAATTGGTCAGCGACAGCGTCGCTTCATCCACCACCACGAGCGCTACCTCGCTACCACGCACAGGTTTGCCGGTCGCGTCACGAACGACTATGTCAACCGCAGTCACGCCGCCAGGTTCCAGCGTCTTATCGCGAGGCGTTGCGGTCACCGCGAGCTTGCGCCGCAATGGCGGGATGGGGAGTTTCAACTCGCCGGACGCGAAGGCCGGGCGTTTGGGCAATTGCCGTTGCTGATTGCCTTCTTCATCAGCGCGCCACGTCGCGCCCACCAGATCGACCTGCACGTGGATGTTCGGCGCGTATTCGTCTTTGATCGGGACGCGCAGCGTGTGCGAATTTGAATTGATCGTGAATCGCTCGCGACTGATCAGACCCGAGCGGCGCAGCGTCACGACGCCTTCAGCAGGGGCGAACGGAGCTTGAATCAGAATCTCGGCCGTGTCGCCCGCCTTGTATTCCTTGCGGTCGGGAATGAGTTCGATCTTTTCCTTAGTCAGATTGCGTTCAGAAGGTCGTTTGCCGCCCGCCACCCACAATGTCAACTCAGTCTCGTTGCGGCGTTCGCGGTCGTCCGTGATCGATGCGACGACTTGGTAGCGGCCTCCTTCCCTGGTCTCGAAGCGGCAGGTCGCCAGATCGGCTGCGGATCGGATCGCGCATTGCTGCGGACCGGATTCGCGTTCTCGCCATTCCCCTTTTTCAAAGACCCAGTCGAGCCGCACGGCGCGCATCTTGATTTCGCGATTGGCCACAGCCTTGCCGTCAAGATCAGTGACGATGGCTTCGACGACGAGCGGCTCGCCCTGCTGCGTAAAGACGCGCGGGCTGCGCACCCCGACGTAAAGCTCAGCGGGATGGACCAGGAATCTGAGATCGGCTGATACGGACTGCCGATTGACGTCAGTGGTACGGACGTCAGCAGTGATCAGGCGTGTGCGCGGAGGATTGATCGAACCGAAATCAATCCGAAGTCGGTGGACGCCCGAGGCGTCGGTGACGCCTGTAAAACTCTCGCCGGGCGTGTCCGGCATTTCGTCGTCGTATTGCCACCAGGGAAGCCATTTGCCGAAAGTGAAATCGTCGCGGTTCGGCGGCGTGTAGTTGGTCGGAAATGAACCGACCAACCAATTCACTTCAGCGTTGGGCAACGGCCCGCCCGCGTAATAGTTCGCCGTTGCGGTCAGCTCGGCGTGACCGCCGACGAAATGCGGTCCGGCGCTCGCGCTCGCCTTCACTTCGTATTCGGGGCGGCGGAATTCCTGAATCTGAAAACTGTGGCTGTATTCGCGGTCTGCTATCTCCGAAGACGCGCCTTCGGCCCTAAGCTTCAAACGCGCGAAGCCGAGATTGACCGTCGGCGGCAATTTGAATTTCGCGTCGAAGCCTCCGAACGCGTTGATTTGCAGCGCGCCTTTGGCTATCTCATTGTCGAGCGAGTCCTTGAGCGTGTAGTTCAATCTTTTGACCACATCTTCCGCCGAAGTGACATCGCCTCGCGGCCCGCCGCCGACGCGCCGCAGCCAGCCTTTGATGTGAACCTCTTCGCCGGGGCGGTAGATGGCGCGATCATCAAAGACGTGCCAGCGCAACGTGGCGCCCGGAATGCGCTTCTTCCAGCCGTCGCCGCTGTCCCACCAGCCGGGGCTATCTGGCAGCAACGCCGCGTCGTCGCCGTGGCGGGCGACCAACACCTTCCGCCCGCTCTCGGAAGGCAATGTGATTTGAGCCATGCCGTCCGCGCCGGTTTGAGCCGTCGCGCCGTCGATGGTCTTCCCGCCGGGAGATTCTCCCAACAATTCGAGCCGGGCGCCGGCGATCGGTTTGCCGTCTTTGAGCGACGTCGCCCAGCCAAGCAGTTCCGTCTGATCGGCGAAAGCGTCAAGCCCTATCTCGGTGGCCTGAATCCATGTCGGAATGAATTGCGGTCCATAAGGCGTCGTGACAAGCGCTGTCGGCTCGACGATCAATAGCGCGTGTCCGATGCCGTCGCGCAGCGCGGGACGCAGATCGATCGTCGTCATGGCAATCTCGTCCGGCTGCGCGTCAGGCTTGATCGTTTCGGCGAAGACGCGGCGGCCGATTTCGGGAAAGGGCGGCGGCGGATTGTTGTTGCGCTGGTACGTGAACCGCGCCCGCAACGCGCCCATAAACCTGCCGTAGTCTTCCGGCGCCACCGCATGGAGCGCGACTCGCAAACTCTCGTGATTGACGCTGTAGATCGAAATACGCTTCTGTCCCGCCGGATCGAGCGTCACGAGACCTTCGCCGGGCACGTACACATTTAGCGACGCCGAAGGTGTGTTGATATTCAGCTTTACAGTCTGGCCGAGCGTTTGGCCATAGATGTCGCTGATTGAGGCGTCGAGGATGATCTGATAGGCCGTGCTCGGGCGCGCTTTACCTTCGATGCTGAGGCTCCCACGGTAGTAGGGGCGCACTTTCAACCCGGCCAATTCCGGCTCAATGCGAACTTTACTCGGATCGAAATCATCTGAGAGCCGATTGCTGAATCGAACACTCCATCGGGGCCATTGGAAACATTTGTTCGGCGCGCCTACTCCGTCACATGGGCTTTCGACCACGCGCAGCGGGCCGTAGGTTGTGAAAGGGAACCACTGTTCATCAGTCGTCACGCGCGGCCCTTCGGCGGAAGGCGCGCCCGTCGCTATGGTGACAGTAACCCCCGAGTCGGCGGGCAGAAGATCTTCCGCGCGGAAAGCCAGCCAACGGCCCGGCTCGGCTTTGGCCGCGAGCTCATTGATCTCTTCGTCATCCGCGATCTCCTGGGCCGTGGCCGGGCGGAGCGGCCATTCGCGCCCGCCCGCGCGCAGCCCGATGTGTTTGAGCAGGCGCTCCTGATCTATCTTTTGATCGAACTCGACGAATAAAAGCTGATCGCGCGGTTTCGATTCGCCGGTCGGAAA
>DATEMG010000226.1:0-18838 GCA_035275805.1 Blastocatellia bacterium | reverse complement strand
GCGGTGATGAAGGTCAAGCTGCGCTCGGCTATCGCTGCTCAAGCTTTTTCAGCGCCTCAACCGCACCCTTATTCTGCGGATTGAGTTCCAGCGATTTCCTGTAGTTAGAGATGGCAAGCTCCTTCTCTCCATTTGCCATGTAAGCTTCGCCAAGGCTGTCGTAGACATTCGCCGACTGCGGATACAATTCGACGTTCGCTTTAAAGACGGCGATTGCGTCGGCGATCTTTTTTTGCTCCAGCAGCGAATACCCGACGCTATTCAAGCGCCCTTCCGCCACCACATTGTTATTCGGCGTCTCGCGTTTGATCTTTTTATAAGCTTCTATGGCCTCCGCAAATTTGCCTGCGATCAACTGTTCATACGGAATAAGCTCACCCTGAGCGAGTCGCCTGGCTTCGGTCGTTCCTCCGTTGAACCGAACCTTGATCGAGTCTACTTTTCCATCCTCCCCTTTTGCGAATGCGTACTGGATGTTCGTGTCCGTTCTGGTGAACTCATTCTCGGAGAGCGCGAACAGCTCGACCTTCGGCGTCAAGGTCGGCTCGAGGTAGAGCTTCCCGTTTTCTTTCGTGACGGTCAACACACGATCCGGGTTGACCAGGAAGCGGCCGGCGTAATCATCCAGTCTGGCCGGGTCGACCGAAACTATTTCCAGTGGCTGCGGCAAGTAACCTTCCCATTGATATTCTTTCGCGATGGCCCGGATGACTTCATTTATGATCCCGCCGTTATCGGAATTGACCATGACGGCGGCGCCGTAGCCTTTATCCATATTCACCAGAAGCTGACATCTGAAGCCTTCGTTCGCGCCGCCGTGCCCGAAATAAGTCGCCTGCCCGTGCTTTTCAATGAAGAAGCCCATCCCGACGTTGTCGCTGATGAAAGGCGTCACCATCTTCGTCGTCATCTCTTTGGAAAGCACCTTGTTCGATTTGCCCGCGAGCGAGAGTTGGACTTCGATGGCGAACCTGGCCAGGTCGGTCGGAGTTGTCCATAAACCTGCCGGCGCCATCTCCGGGTAGACGTGGATTTTGCCTTCGACAGGCTTGCCGTTGTCTCGATGGCCGGAGGCCGCCTTCTTTCGGGTCTCGGCGGGCAGCGGCTGACTGTACGTACTGTTGGTCATCCCGAGCGGTCCTAAGACGGTCTCCTGCGCGATCTGCGGGAAGGGTTTCTTTTCTATGTCCATGATCGCCAATTGCGCGATGGTGGTGCCGCCGCCCGAATATCTAAACCTCGTGCCCGGCTCCATATCAACGCGCACGGCCGCCGTATTCGCGGGCGCGGCGCCGTCCAGAATCTGGGGCAGGGTCGGTATCTGGTCGCCAACCTCGTACCCGGGAAACCCATGCACGGTGAGCCCGCCCGTGTGGCTCAACAGATTGGCGAGCGTGACTTTTCTTTTTGCGGTGAATTCGTTATCGGGCAGCTTCCACGAGGTCAGCTTATCGTTGATGTTTTGATCGAGCGCGATCTTTCCCTGCTCGACTCGCTTGAGCGCGGTCATCGCCGCCACAGGCTTGCTGATCGAAGCGGCTTGGAACAGAGTTTCGGTGGTGACAGGCTCGTTCGTCTCGAGGTCTTTGACGCCGTAGCTGCGCGCCCATTCAACCTTGTAATCGTTGATGACGGCAATGCTGACGCCGGGGACTTTGTAAAACTTCATCCGCTCCTGAATCGCGCGCCCAGGGTCTCCTTTAATAAGAACCGGGGACAGCAATCCTTTCTCGACATGTTCGACGCGCGACTGGACAGAAGATTGTCCTGAGGCGCCTTGCGAGAAAACGAGAACGAGCAACAGAATTCTGGCAATTATTGGACGCATAATCTCCTCCAAAAGAAGATGTCAGATGTCAGATGTCAGATATCGGATGTCAGAGAGAGCTTTGCCTCCACTTCCCTACTAACATCTGACATCTGACATCTATTCATAGCGAATCGCTTGACGCGGCCTTACCTTTCTTCGGCCTCGGCCTCAATCTCGGAGAGCATCTTTTGTAATCTCTCCTTAGGCAGGTATCTGCCGTTCACCACAACGGCGTGGATGCGTTTCGTATTGCTTATTTCCTCGAGCGGATCGGCGTCGAGCAGCGCAAGATCAGCGATTTTCCCCGGCTCGATAGCGCCAAGCGAGTCGAGCAACCCGAGATACTTTGCCGGGTTGAAGGTCGCCGTGCGCAGCGCCTCCAACGGCGTAAGACCCGCTTGCACAAACAGCGCGAGTTCGTCATGCAGGCTGAAACCGGGGAAAGGATATCCGGTCGCATCCGCTCCGGCGAGAATGCCTACTCCGGCGCGATGCAACAGCTTCACCATTCGCAGATGCAACTCGTCTCGTCGTCGCTCTGCGGCGAACCAATCAGCCGGGTAAGCGCGTTCCGCTTCGGCGAAGAGCCACCATATGTGACGATGGCTCAGGGGAATGTAGCTTGCGCGCGGGTCGCCCAGAATAATCTCCGGTTTTTCGCGCAGCGCGTACTGGCGGTTGACGACGAGCGTTGGGCAATGCCACGTGTTGTTCTTCACGAAGCGGGCGGCAAACGCCGCAGCCTTCTCCTCGCTGTATGTCTCGATGTTTTTGTCGAGCAAACGCCAGCCCTCTTCTATTAAAGCCGGAGTCAACGGTTTGCCCTTCAACTCGGCGATCCTTTTACTCCAATCCGCGGCCTCCTTTCTCAATTCGGCTTCTTTCGTTGAGGAAGACGCCAGCATTTCTTGCAGGTGCTCGATGCTGCGTTGCCCGGCCTCAGACGCCTCCCCCACGTTGAGCGCGGCGGGAACGTGTCCTGCGAAAGAAATTCCCTGCCGCTTCATTTCATCAACGGCGGCGAAAAAGCTCACGCGCGAGATAAAACTGTACACTTTGACGAAGTCATAGCCTGACCGTTTAATGCGTCGTACTGACGCGCGCGTCACGCTCTCATCGTCTTCCAAGTGCTCCAGGTACATCCCTGTTTGGCCGATGCGAGGCCCGATCAATTTGCCTTCCGCAATACGCGCGCGCCAATCTTTGATCCGCTCGATCGGATGCCCCACGCTCCCCATATCGCGGACGCCGGTCACGCCGTTGATAACTTGCAATGGGAAGTAAATCTTTTCAACGTCCCTGGCTTCGTAGGCGAAATGCGCATGCATATCCCACAACCCGGGGATCATAAACTTGCCTGTCGCATCCACCACCTGCGCCCCTTTCGGCATGGCGACTTCCCCGGTTTTGCCGAGCGCAGAAATACGATTGCCGGTGATGACCACTGTCAGATCGCGCCGGACCGCCGCGCTGGCCGGGTCAATCACCGTGACGCGCGTGAAGGCGATAGTCTGCGGCGCAGCGCCCTGTCTCGTTTGCGAGAAGAGCGCTGCCTGCAAAATGATGACCAGCGGCAAGACAAATACATTTCTCATCGTCTATCTCTCAGGGCCGAGCTTTCGCGGGTGGAGGCGGGAAATCCGGCGCGGCGAATTTCGGCGCCGGCAGCGTCACCCGCGCCGGCAGGTTAGCCGTACTGCCGGTCCTCAGAAACTCCAACAGCGTCTCAAACACGTTCGGCAGGTTTTCGGCTATCGGCTCTATCACACCGTGGCCGCCATGCGTAGCGATCATCAGCCGCCCGTTCGGGAAATACGGCGCGATGTTCAATGCGTTCTCCACTGGCGTATTGGTGTCCCAATCGCCCTGCGCGAAGACTACTGGTATGCGGCTCACAACCTCGGTGCGGAACTCGTCGCCCACGTCCTGGGTAGGCCAGATGTCGGCCGTCGCCAGATAGCTGTCGAAATTCCATTGCCCCAGAAACTCTGTCCCGGCATCGGTGCGCAGCAGGTGTTCACGGCGCGGCGTCACTCCGAGACTGGTGTCGATCAACGGGCCGATCATCAGCATCTCCGCTTCTCGGCTCCGGCGCCCCCCAAGCGTCGACCGCGCCCACCGGTCATATTGTTCGTGGTAGATCGAGAGTAGAAAGGCAGGCCCGTTCGTGGTCACGGGAAAGGTCCTCTGGAAATCTTCCCGCCCCAAAGTGACCGTCGCCGTCTCGCCGGTCCTGTCGTCCTTCACCTTCACCTGCGCTGGCGCGCGATCCAGCCGTCGCAAAACCTCGCGCGCCGCCGCCGCCAGTCCACCCTCCGGCAGGTAGGGTTTGAAGCGCGGGTCCTTCTCGGCCTCCCACCACATCCGCTGGATCGCGGCAAAAACGTGCGACGGCATGTCGTATCCATAATCGAGCGGTTCGACGCCCGATAGTAGCGCCCGCATCACAATGTCGGGATGCCGCCGCATCACGGCAAAACTCCATTGCGAGCCGAAACTGGTTCCGACCAGCGTGATCCGGTCGTAGCCCAGCGCTCGCCTTAGGTCGTTGACGTCGTCGGCGCACTCCTTGACGGTATAGCCGCGCAGATCAATTCCCTTTCCGGCGAACTCCGCCACGGCGGCGCGCGCCAGTTCGACAAAGCTGGCGGTGGAGCGAGCCAGAGTTGTCGGCTGATCCAGCGGCTGTTCCGGCGTCTTATACCTAAATTTCAGAATCTCGCCTCGTTCGCTGTTGCCTCGCTGATCAACGAAGATCACGTCGCTTACGCGGCGGTAGTTGGCGATGATCTTTAACCAGCGACCCTGCACCGCGGGCCTGGCGCCCTGTTTCAAGAGCATCAGGTACGAGTCGCCAGGTCCGCCTGGCAGATGGAACGTCGGCGGCGCGCCCGTCGGCTGAGAAGCGCGGAAGCGCGCAAAGCCCACGCCTATGACGCGGCTGTTCGGGTCGGAGCGGTTTTCGGGCACATACAACGTGCCTAACTGGAAGTGGACGGTCCCGGTCTCGGGCGTGGTCAGAGTCGCCGGTTCGATGAAGACCTCGCCAGCCTTGCCCTTTACGCTCGGGTCTCGTTTGATCGCCGTCCATTTACCCCGCGCGCCGGAGTCGCCAACGTACTCGATCGCGCCCTCCATCTTGGCCGGAGACTCTATCGTCCCCTTGTATGTGGCTTTCACGGTTCGATTGTCTCTGAAGACTTCGACCACAATCACTAACGTATTGCCGATCACGCTGCCCGTGACCTCTTTCTCTCCGAACGGGCCAAGGTATAGCCCTGCGACCTTCTCGCCTTGTTGTTTCAAAGCGAAGGTTTCTTGACTGTCTCTCGCCCCGGTCTCCATCGTGATGGAGAAAATCCAGGTCCCGGAGACATCGCTGGCCTGAGCGCCGAGACAGGCAGCGACGAAAAACTGATTGATCAGCCCAGCCAAAAGAGCATGCAGTAGACGATTCCTCATGGTTTGCCTCCTCTGTCTATTAGAGCAGCTTGCAAATGCGTGTACCTGACTGTGGCGCGAGTTGTTTACTCGCGCTTCTTTCCTGATTGGACAAAGCCACGAACAGGGCGATTAAACAAATCGCCCCACAAAGTACATGCAATCGTAAACCTCTATAGATGTCAGATATCAGAGAGAGCTTTGCCGCCACTCTTCTACTAACATCTGACATCTGACATCTGACATCTGACATCTGACATCTCCTCTTTCAGTTCTTGCCCTGGCCCGGAGCCTGGGTCGCGAGCTTCAGCGCAAGCTCCAACTGCTCATCCACGCCACGCAACAAATTGGCCGCCTTTGTTTCGACCGTGTAATTCGGCCGCGTCCCCCGGCGTTTGCCGTCGTAACCCGGCGTCGCGTTCCAGTATTCGTACATCGGTATCCTGATCCGAGCCTTCGAATTCGGCAGCGTCAAAGTGGTCTGCATGCCCGAATTGTTTCCGTAGTAGCCACCGCCGGTCTCCTCGCCGATGAACGTCGCCCGCTTCAGGTGATGCGTCACAGCGCAGAAATCCGCCGCCGTCGAAAAAGTCCCGCCGTCAATCAACACATAGACCTTTCCCAGAAACGGATACTTCCCCGGCTGCTGCTCCGCAACTCCGGGGTGAAGCTTCGCGGGCACTAAATATCCGCCCGCCGGATTAGGTTGCATGTCTTCGCGCAATTGACCCTCGCGTTCAACGCGCCAGTCGGAGTGCGCTTTGAAGGATGGGCTGATCGTCTTGACGTTGATGTGATCGAAATAGCGGAAAGGCTTGTCGGTCAGGTAAGAAACGAGCATCGCGCCGTACATATCCGCGCCGCCTCCATTGCCGCGTAGATCGAGGATCAGCGCCTTGGTCCCTTTCTCGCGCAGTGTCTTGAACGTGTTCTCGATCCACTGCGGGTAATCCTGCCCACCGAATCCATCGATGCGGATTTGCGCGACATCAGGGTCTTTCAGGAACCGCAACGCCAAATTCTCGCGCGACCATTGGAGCTTTTCAGCATTGGCTCGCACCTCGGCGTTCACGGGATTCTGGCTCTTTCCCCAGTCGGCTTCCTTTAGGCCGATAAGCTTCGTAGTCACATTGTTGCCCGTTGCGTCGCGGGCCTTCACCGTGAATTCGCCCACCTGCTCGACCAGCAGCCAGTAGTCTCGCCCGAACCTCCGTTCGATTTGCTTCAACTTGCCCGTCTCGATATCGCCATCAGCAGACATCATCGGCAGAATGCGTTTGAGAATGTCGCTCGACTTGCGCCCGTTGATTTCGAGAATCTCCATGCCGGGGCGAATCGTCTGATCGTTCGGCGTGCCGTTAACAAAAACCATCAGACGCCGTCCCTCGATCAACACTCGCAGCGGGAACCTTGGCGCGTTCCCCGCCGCCGCCTGAAACTCGTTGTCGGGCGTCACCCCCGTGTGCCCGCATCGTATGTTGGCGAGCGTTTCGGCCACCACCGCTAAAAATTCCCGTTTCGTCACCGGACGACTCAGCTTCGCACGCTGCGCCTCGAAGGCCTTATCCATCTCAACCTTCGTCGAAAACCTGTACAGCCCAGCATGGGCCTCTTCGAGCGCCTTGCGCATCAGGTCGAAATCCGCCTGCGCTTCGGCCGGCTGAATCTTCACCGGCGCAGAGGAACTCTGAGCCCCGGAAACATTGCCCGCGCCAGACTGAAGACTGGCGGCGACGAACAACGGGTTGAGCAGGCTTATCAAAATCGCCAGCAGTAGATGCTTTCTCATAGTCGGCCTCCTATTCATATCGAAGAGCGATCATTGGGTCCACCTTCGCCGCCCGCCGCGCCGGAATCCAGCAGGCAAGAAAAGCGACGAACATTAGCGACAGCGCGGCCAGCGCGAAGGTCAACGGGTCGGCAGCGCCGACGCCAAAGAGCAGTCCTTTTATCAACCGCGTCAGCGCCAACGACGCAAGCAGGCCAATCGTCACGCCGGCTGACGTCAGCTTAATTCCTTGCTTCAACACCATCCTCAGGACGTCGCCGCGCTGCGCGCCCAGGGCCAGCCGGACTCCGATTTCGCGGGCGCGGCTGGTAACGCTGTAGGCCATCACGCCGTAAACACCGGCGCTCGCGAGCAGCGTCGCCACCACCGCGAACGCGCACAGCAGCAGCATTGTGAAGCGGCGTTGGGCCAGCGAATCCGACAGGAGTTCCCTCATCGGGGCGACGCCGGCTATGGCCACGGTCGGGTCAACGGCCCGCGCCTGTTCTCTAACGGCGCCGGCGATACGGGCAGGGTCTCCTTTGACGCGGATCACCATCGGCATTACATCGATCACGTACTGTTCGAAGGGCGCGTACATTTCGGGCTGCGCCTCGCGGTCGAGGCCGAAATGCTTCACGTCGCCGACGACGCCGACGATCTCACGCGCGAACGGCTCGTTGCGGATGACAATGCGTTGTCCGACCGCCTCGCCGCCCGGCCAGAAGCGGCGCGCCATCGTTTCGTTGACGACGGCGACGGGCGGCGCTTTCTCGATGTCGCCTGAGGTGAAGAATCGTCCGCGCTCGAGTTTTATCCCGGCGGCGCGGAAATAATCCGGCGTCGCCACCTGAAAGGTCGCCGCGGGGCCGGCCGCCGCGCTAGCGTCGTCGCCGTCGCGGCGGAAGCGCCAGACTCTGGCGTCGCCGCTGAACGGCAGGCTGTCAACAGCGCCGACCGCCTCGACGCCGGGTAGCGCGGCCACACGAGTGGAAAGTTGATTCCAGTAATTAAGTCGCTGCGCCCGCCAGTCCGCGCCGTTGTAGCGCGCCGACGGCGGCTCGAACTCGACGGTCAACAACCGCTCCACGTCCAGCCCCGGCTCGACCCGCCCCAATCGCAAAAAGCTGTTGCCCAGCAACCCCGCGCCGAGTAGCGCGACCATCGTCAGTGCGATCTCCGTGACCACCAGCGCGGCGAACAACCTGCGCTGTCCGGGCTGCATTCCTGCGCCCGGCGTCACGCGCAGATACTGCCGAGCCGCCTGCCAGGCCGGCGCAAGGCCGAACAACACCCCCGTCAGCAGCGACAGCAGTAAAGTGAACCCGATCGCGCTTGTGTCGAGCCGGACTTCGCCGAGGCGAGGCAAACTCTCCGGCGCCAGCGCAAGCAACGCTTCCAAAGCCCATCCGCCGAGTATCAGCCCGGCCACGGCGCCCAGCCCTGCCAACAACAAACTCTCGGTCAACAATTGCCGCGCGATTCGCCATACGGAGGCGCCGAGGGCCGACCGAACGGCGATCTCGGTCTGCCTGGCGATGGCCCGCGCCAGTAACAGGCTCGCCACGTTGGCGCAGGCGACGAGCAGCGCCAGCCCCACCGCGCCTAGCAGCGCCAGCAACTCGGGCCGCGCTCGCCCGACCTCCACTTCATGCAGAGGAACAACATTCGCGCCCCAATTGCGATTTGTCTGCGGATATTGTTCGGCCAGACGCCGCGCCACGCCCGTCATCTCCGATTGCGCCTGCGCGACGGTCACGCCCGGCTTCAACCGCGCCACGACCTTCATGAAACGCGCCTCGCGCATCTGCCGCTGATTCGCGTTGAACCGATAGAGTTCGTAAACTTGCGTGCGGCGCGGGTATTGAAATCCCGCCGGGGCCACGCCGATGACGATAAAACTGAACCCGTCGAGTTGAATCGCGCGCCCGACGACGTCTTCCGCGCCGCCGAAGCGCCGCTGCCACAGGTCGTGGCCGATGATCACGCGGCGTTCGGCCGCCGCTTCGTCTTCAGTCGTAAAAGCCCGCCCGCGCGCCAGCGCGACGCCAATCGTCGCGAAGAAATCGGCTGTGACCAGCGCGCCGTCAAGTCGCTCGGCTTCACCGTCGCCGTTGATCACCGACCAGGTCAGCCCATAGGCCGCCAACCCGCTGAAGGATCGCGTCTGCTCGCGCCAGTCGAGGAAATTCGCGGGCGCGACCTCCATCCGGTCGTTCGCCATCGTCGCGCGGTCAACGGTCTCGAAGAGACGTACAAGCTGTTGCGGCTCGGAATACGGCAGCGGACGAAGCAGAACGCCGTTGACGACGCTGAAGATCGCCGCATTCGCGCCGATGCCGATCGCAAGCGTCAGCACGGCTATCAGCGTAAAGCCGGGCTTCTTCAACAACATTCGCGCGCCGTAGCGCAGGTCGTGAAACATTTCGTCTCTCAATTCTTTGGCAATCTTTTTGACTGTAAGCCCGAGCGCATTCCAAAATGCGCCCACGCTCGGGCCACAACAGATCAAGTTAGTTGATCGTCAATACTGAAATCTCGGGAGGCACGCCGAAACGAACGGGGCAGATGCTCGTACCGATGCCCGGCGTCACGAACAAATGCCTCCCGCCTTCGATCATATGGCCAATGGGGTACGGCCAATCTGAAATCACAGGCCGCCCAAGGAAAGGCAGCCAGATTTGGCCCCCGTGCGTATGGCCCGCAATCGTCAGCGCGACTCGCGCGGGAATCCTCGGGAAAATTTCGGGGTTGTGCGTGAACGCAATGACAGGAGCGTCATCGGTAATTTGCCTCAATGTCGCTTCAATATTCGGACGGCCTGCCCATGCGTCAGCGAATCCCGCCAGCCAAAATGGTTTTCCCTGATGTTCGATTTTGACCGCCTGATTATCAAGAACTCGGATGCCTTCTTTTTCAAAGGCTTGCCGGACGCGCGGAGAGTCATACCACCAGTCGTGATTCCCTAAAACGGCAAAGACGCCGGCTCTGGCCCTCAGCCTTTTTAATTCAGCGGCAATCGCTTCCGGCTCCGCCATCCGCCAGCCCAGCGCAGTTTCAACGAAGTCGCCGGGCATCAGAATCAAATCGGCTTCGGTGGCGTTGGCTTCCTCAACAATGTCCCGCAACCTGGCGAGCGTGATATGCGGCGGGCCGACGTGCAGGTCTGAAAACGCCGTCACCCGCAGATCGCTGAACTCCACAGGCCAGGCGGGCAAGGTGATCGCTGTTTTTCGCACCACCAGGCGCATTGGTTCAATGACGAAGCCGTAGAGCAACACAAAGCTTATGAACGACCAGAAAATAATTGCGATGCGTCGCCGTCGCAATCTGCCGCGGAGCCGATGCCATTTGCGTCTTGGTCGATCTGTCGGCCCCAATACTAAATCGGGACTTTCAATCAGCCAGTTCGGCGCCACTTTGGCATAGGCCTGTGGCTGCGCGCTCAATAGCAACCTTCGGGCGCCGTAGCGCAGGCCTCGCAGTAGTGTGTTCATTTGCGGCGCTCCCTGAATCTGGGGTGAATAGCGGATCAGCAATTGTCGGCAGCCCCGGGATTGAGCATACAGCTTCTGTGCCAGAACCTGCGCGAAGCTAAAGTCTCAGGCAAAAGGTATTTTGAAGTGGGGGAATAATGCCATGAGAGGCTAATTGTCCGCTTCTGGGAACTGCTTTTCCCAGAAGAGAACAGTCGCGCACAATGGACTTCAGCCGGCGTCATTGCCTAACTCACACCGCAACCAGGCTTTTGCCAGCGTCCATTCGCGCCTCACGGTCGCCGGCGAAATCCCCAGCGCATCGGCGGTTTCTTCAATGCTCAGTCCGCCGAAATAGCGCAGTTCCACGACCCGGCATTTGCGCTCGTCCTGTCTGGCCAGCGTGTTGAGCGCTTCATCCAATTCGATTAGTCCAGGCTCGCTCGGGTGACTCAAATCGAGCGCCTCATCCATCGACACATTGACCTGCCCGCCGCCGCGTTTGGCTCGCTGTTTGCCGCGCGCGTGATCTACCAGAATGTGGCGCATGACCTGCGCGGCCAGAGCGAAGAAGTGCGCCTTGTTTTGCCAGTCAACCGGATTCTGTCCGGCCAGTTTCAGATAGGCTTCGTGCACGAGCGCGGTGGGTTGCAAGGTATGCTCCGAGCGTTCGGTCTGAAGCTGCCAGGCTGCTATCTTCCGCAAATCGTCATAAACCAGCGCCATCAACTTCCCGAACGCCTCCGCTTGTCCCTCGCGGTATTGATCGAGCAGCAGGCTGATCTCCGATGATTTTGTAGACATAGCTTTCACCTCAGAATTGTCGGTGTTGCCGCGTCAGTACCGCGAGCGGTACTGACACGATTTTTTTTGCCAGCCTTAGCGGATTCGCGCCACTTTGTCGCTATTTGTAGTGACGGACGGTTGATTGAACCGTAATCATATTAAACAATCACAGCCCCGGCACGAAAATGGAGGCGAGCGATGAACAAAGATTGGGAAAAAATCGATCAGCTTTTTCATCAGGCGTTGGAATGTCCGAATGAGTCGCGCGAGGAGTTCCTGGCGAACGCCGCGCAACAAGACCCGGCGCTCGGCAACAAGCTTCAAGCGCTGCTCGACGCCCACGATAACAATCACAGCTTCATGGAATCGCCAGTAATGCGCGTCGGCCTCTCGCCTCAATTCGGCCGTTGGCAAACGCAGCTCGCGGAGGCCCTGGTTCCGCAATCCGGCAATCAGATAACCGGGCAGATGATCGGCCGCCTGCTCGATGGGAAATACCGTTTGGAAGAATTGTGCGGCCGTGGCGGGATGGGCGCCGTGTACCGCGCGACGCACGTCGGAACGGGACGCCGGGTGGCCGTCAAAGTGATCGCGCCGGAACTGGCGGGCAACCGCGAATTCATCGAACGTTTCCGCCGTGAGGCCAAAACCATCGGGCGGTTGCGGCATCCGAATATCGTCAATGTGACCGACTTCGGCATCACCGGCGAGAATGAGCAAACGCTGGCTTATCTGGTGATGGAACATCTGGAAGGCGTCACGCTGGCCGTCAAGCTAAAAGACAAACGTCCGCTGCCGCTAGCTGACGCGCTGGATATTCTCAGCCAGACATGTGAGGCGATTGACGAAGCGCATCGGCTGGGCATTTTGCATCGCGACCTGAAACCGGAAAACATCTGGCTCGAACCGGTGGGAATTGGCGGCTGCAACGTCAAAGTGCTGGATTTCGGCATCGCCCAGTTGCATGAGTTGCTCGCGATAGAAGAGCCGGAACCCCTGCCGGTCATCAGCGAAACGAACCAGACGGCAGAGCCACAACCACAATTCTTTTCCATCACAGAGGACGAGACGCTGCGGATGAACCTGACGCTACAGCAATTGACGCGCACAGGCACGGTGATGGGCTCGCCGAAATATATGTCGCCCGAACAATGCCGGGGCGAAAAACTCGACAACGCCTCGGACATCTACAGCCTGGGCTTGATCGCGTACCAGATGCTGAGCGGAGATACGCCCTTCAAAGGAACCGTTGCGGAATTGATGCAACAGCATCGTGAAGCCGCGCCCGCGCCGCTGAGTAAAAAGCGCGGAGATATACCCGCCACGCTCGACGCCGTCGTTCGTCAGGCGCTGGCCAAAGACCCTTCGGCCCGGCCCGCCACGGCAGGCGCGTTCGCCTTTCTACTGAGCCTGCAACTCAAGGGCAATAAGTGGATGCGCGATCAGGCCGACGCCATCAACTGGCGGCACAGGCTCAAACTGACTGTGTTGGCCGTGCGCTTGCAATGGCCGAGTTGGTTATTAACCGGCTTGATCCTGATGGCTACGGTGAAACTGCCGGGGCTGCGCCCGTTACATGCCGGCCTGGTCTTTGGATTTCTCTGGCTGTTCATCGCGGCCATTACGCTTTGGAAGCAGAATTCGGTCACGGCGGCCTGCGCGCTCTTCCTTGAACAGACGCGGAAGCCAGGAAAGACGGAGGTTGAGACGGGCGCCATCGTCAAAGCTATTCGGCGACGTAGCGGCGCGCTGGCCCGAGCGACCTGGGCCGAACTGTATAGCCTCGCGCGCAAACTGTGTTCGTTCAAGCTGTCTGAAATCAGGCGCTGGTCTGATTCGCTGCTGATCATTCCGCCGTTGTTGCGGGAAGGCTTAAGCGTTGACGAGGCGGGGCGCCGTTCAGCCAAACTGATCGAGCCGTTGCGCCGCAAGCTGGCTTATCCTTTTTTCAGACGGTTGCTGGCCTTCGCTCTCGTGTTGACCGCGTGGCAAGTGATGGTGGTGATTTGGGGCGTCACGCTGGATGGCGGGAGGAGAGGGTTGACCGAGGTGATCATCATCTGGCTTCCCTCGGCGCTGGCCCACTGCTTTATTGCGTTCGGTCTCAGCCTGAAAAGCTCTATCGAGCAGGCGGTGCTTTATGGCGCCGCGCGACAAGCCCTGGGCGAAGGCGTCGCGGAGACAGACGGACCGCCTTATCGCCAGGACATGGAAGCCAGACCGCGTGGCTTGTGGCTCCCTTTCAAGACATATGCGCCGACCTGCGCATTATTGCTGCTGGTGGGCTACTTGCAGTTCCTGAAATTTCCATTGATGAGCGCGGTAATCAATCAACCCGGGATCCACACCGTCAAAGCGCTGCAGGCTACCGGTGTACCGCTCCCATTTTGGTCGCTGCCAGGCGTCCCGCGCACGGGCTTTCGACGCTGGCTACGGAGATCCCTGATTCCGTTTGGGGAGTATGATTTCCGACCTTATGGCCCGCGCATCATTCAATCCGATGCGATGACGAAATTCCTGCTCGAAAAGGGCGTGGACGTCAATACCCGGCTCGTTTTGCATGGACCGTGGAGGCCGCCGGGAATCGGCGATGTCGCCATGACGCCCTTGCATCTGGCGTTGACGGATCGGCGGCTGGATAAAGCGCGGTTGTTGATCGCGCACGGCGCCGACGTGCACGCGCTGGATTCCATCGGACGCAGCCCCTTGACCGTGGCTAATACATATTGTCCGTCCGCCATCGAACTGTTGCTCGCTTCCGGCGTAGACATCAATGAACAAACCCGCTTCGGCCCGCCATTGCTGGCGGCGGCGCGTTATCAATGGCTTTATCCAAAGCCCAATAGACGCAATCCTTGGCTCATACAGGAGGAGGAGAACTCCGTCAAAACCCTGCTGGAAAAAGGCGCTGATCCGAACACGCGAGACAGCGAAGGGCGCAACGCTTTGATGGTCATGTCTATGGAAAATAGGCCGAGTGGCGACGGCGAGCAAGTCGCATCGGTGACACGACTGCGCAATACCGTGGGCAGGATAACTATGAGTGGCAATGTAATTATCGATGTAGAAGCGGAACCCAACAAGGCCCTGCAATTGATTGGCGAATCCTTGTTGCAGGCCGGATGTGACGTCAACGCCGCAGACAGCTATGGGCGCACGCCGCTGATGTATGCCGCGCGTTACCGCCGGCTCACCGCAGTCCGGCTGCTGCTGAAAGCGGGCGCAAACGTCAATGCGCGGGATAAAGGCGGAATGACCGCGCTGGATCTGGCAAAGCTGGACCTGGCAAAGCAGTTTGGCAATCCAGATATCATCAGGCTGCTTCAAAGCGCCGGAGCGCTGCCTGGGGCCCCTAAAAAGCCGAGTGGCAGCCAGTAATTCGTAAACGGATTTGGCGGACTGCTACGGATCGACGCGGATCATCCGCAAAAACCCGTAGCGATCCGTCAAATCCGTGTACCATCACATCGTCATTCACACCTCAGCGCTACCATCGGATCCACATTCATCGCCCGTCTCGCCGGAACGTAACAAGCCAGCAGCGCGACCAGCGCCAGCAGCGTCGAAACGCCGACGAACGTCAGCGGGTCGGCGGCGCTGACGTTGAATAGCAGGCCCGACAGGACGCGCGTCAAGGCCAACGCGCCGGCTATTCCGACGCCGACGCCGAGCAACGCGAGCTTCATCCCCTGCCCTACCACCAGCCTGAGCACGTCGCGGTTCTGCGCGCCAATCGCTATGCGAATCCCAATCTCTCGCGCGCGCTGCGCCACCGAGTAAGAGATGACGCCGTAAATTCCGATGGCCGCTAAAAGCAGCGCGACGGCCGCGAAGACGCCCAGCAGCAGAGTGCGAAATCGGGCATCGCCCGACATGTTCGACATGATCTGATCCATTGAACGGATGTTGGCTATCGGCAGATCTCTGTCAACTTCGCGCACCGCCTCGCGCACGGACGCGGTCAACGACAGCGGATCGCCGCTCGAGCGGATGACGACGGCGGCGACGCCTGAGCGGATAGACGGCAGATACATCAACGGGTACGCGCCGACGTCGAGCGCGAACTGTGTAGTGTCGCGCGCCACGCCGACGATCTCGCAAGTCCACGGCTCGCCCATGTCGATGATCAATCGTTTGCCGAGCGGCTCGTCTTCGGCGAAGTAGGCGCGCGCGAAAGCCTCGTTGATGATTACGGTCTTCGCCTTCTCTTCTTTTGTTTCCGGTTCAGTGAAGTGGCGGCCTTTGATGAGTGGAATTTTCATCGCGCGCAGGTAATCGTGACTGACCATCGGATTGAAGGCCGTGACCTTCCTGTTCGGATCGGGGAAAGGTTTGCCTTCGATGGTGAAATATGTGTCGCCGCCGCCCAGCGTCGGAATCGAGGTCGACGTTCCGACCGCCTGCACGCCCGGCAGCGACCCGATACGCTTCAGCGCTTGCTCGAAGAAAGCCTGCCGCTGTTGAGGCTCCGCGTATTTCGATAGCGGCAGAAAGAGGCGCATCGTGAGCAGGTTGCGCGGGTCGAAGCCGGGTTCGACTTCCTGCAACCGGCGAAAACTTTTGATCAACAATCCGGCGCTGACAAGCAGCACCAGAGCCATCGCCACTTCGACGACGATCAGCGCGTTGCGCGCGCGTATCATGCTAGAGCTTGAACCGCCGCCTTTGCCTCCTTCTTTGAGCGTTTCATTTAGATCGGGCCGGGAGGCTTGCAGCGCCGGCGCGAGGCCGAAGAACAGGGCGGTCAGCAACGAGACCAGCATCGTGAATCCGAGCACGCGGTTATCAAGCGCGATCTCGCCTACTCTTGGTATGGAGTCCGCCGCCAGAGCCATCAACAGGTCAGCGCACCACCACGCCAGCAGCAAACCGATGGTTCCGGCGATCACTGAAAGGAGCGCGCTTTCGGTCAGCAACTGCCTGATCAAACGCATGCGTTTGGCGCCGAGCGCGTGACGAAGCGCCACTTCTTTTTGCCTCCGGGCGGCTTGCGACAGCGTCAGGTTGGCGACATTGGCGCAGGCTATCAACAGCACGAGGCCGACCGCGCCGAGCAGGACGTAGAGCGGCCTTCGCGTCTCGCCCACCAAATACTCGCGCATCGGCACGAGCCGCAATCGCCAATCTTTGTTCGATTCGGGATAGAGTTTCTCCAAACCGGCGGCGACGGCGTCAATATCGGCCTGCGCTTGTTGCAGAGTCACACCCCGCTTCACCCGACCGATGGCGCGAAGGAAATGGAAGCGGCGGACCTTCATTTCGGGATCATCAAAAGTGAGCGGAGTCCATATCTCGGCCTCCTGCAACACACGGGTCGCGTCCGGCGCAACGCCCACTACTATGTGGCTGCGACCATCGAGTGTGATCGTCTTGCCGATGATTTGCGGGTCGCCGTCGAAACGCCGCCGCCACAATCCCTGGCCGATTATCGCCACCTGCGCGGGGCCTGATCGCTCTTCTTCCGGCAAAAATGCGCGGCCTTGAACCAGCTTGACGCCCAGGGCCTGGAAGAAATTTGCCGTCACCATACTGCCGACGACGCGGTCAGGATCGCCAGAGCCGGTCAAATTGAACGATCTGAACAGCATCGCCGCCAACTCTTCAAAGCTTCGGTTTTGCGCGCGGTAATCGAGGAAATCGGGCGGCGAGGTCGAGGCGCGGTTTCCACCGCTGAATTCGCCCCACGTCCAAACCAGCCGCTCAGACTCCGCGAACGGCAGTGGGCGTAAAAGCACGGCGTTGACCAGGCTGAAAATCGCCGTGTTCGCGCCGATGCCGAGCGCTAGCGTGAGGACGGCGATCATGGTGAAAACGGGTTGCTTGAGCAACATTCGCGCTCCGTAGCGCAAGTCCTGCCAAAGTATCTGCATAAATCCCTCCGTGCGATGAAAAAGACTACTCGATCCGACGGGCGCGGATTGTATTTCCGCCGCCGATAATCTCCATATGGGTGACCTTTCCGTCGGCGCCCTTCTTAAATGCGACCGCAAGGTCTCTACCTTTTGCGAAGAACACGCTGTGCGACTCTGCGTGCACTTCATCCCAGGAACTGCCGTCGTCGGACGCGTAGAGACGACTGCCTTCCGCCTTGATGAATATGACGGGACCGCCTCCCTCGCCTATCTGGTACTTGCCGGCGTATGGCGCGATCACATCCGCCGCGACCTGGATCGCTACTCGCCGAGGCGGAGCGGCCTTCTTCTTCGCCGGGTCGAAGGGATCGTAGCCAAGCCAATCGAAGGGCGATTGGCTGTCGCCTATACCAGCAGCCAAGATCTCCGGAGCCACAGACTCGAAGTTGGCGCTGTTGCTAAGCAGCACGATGCCTACGCCACGCTTCCGGTAAACGACGGCGTAGTTCTGGGCGCTGGAACTGTGCCCGGTGTGAAAGAACACCTGCCCTTGAGGCGTTTCGAACACTCCCCATCCGAGCCCCCAGGAGAGGCCTATGGCGTCGTTTGCGTTCGAGTCAGCCGGCTTGACGGGGTCGAACATTCGCCGTGAATTGATGCGAATGACCGGCGCCAGCATGCGCTCCATGCTCTGTCTCCGTCCGCCTTTGGCCGTGAGAATGCCCGCAAGGAACCGCGCGTAATCGTGGGCCGTCGTCGTCAGCGAGCCGCCCGCGTGGGCTATCGCGGGCCGGTCAGGATCCGCCGCCCACTCGAATTCATTGTGAGGGGCCGCGACGTTCTTCGCGAAGGCTTCGCGCCAGACATAGCTCGTATGCGACATTCCGAATGGGGTGAATACTTTCTCTCGGGCGATTGTTTCGAGATCCTTGTTAGTGACGATCTCCACGACTTTCTGCAAAAGTCCGATCCCTTCGCCGGAGTAGCTGAAGCGGCTTCCCGGTTCGAACTGGATGCGCAGACGCCCGTCTTTGCTCATGGATCGCAGGTTGGGGAAGCCTCCGGTGTGGCTGAGCAACATTCGCGCGGTGATCGTCCGGTAACGATCATCGCCGGCGAGATCCGCGTATTCCGGATACTCGGGAAGCGGCTTCGCCAGGTATTGCTGGATCGGCTTGTCCAGAGCGAGGATTCCTTCTTCAGCCAGGACCATCACCAGATAGGCGAAAACGGTCTTGCTCAGCGAGGCGCCGGCAAAGACGGTCGTATCATCCATCTTTGTCCCGACGTCCTTGTCCTTCCAACCGAATTGCCGCGTGTAGACCACCCGGTTGTCATTCAAGATCGCTACAGACAGACCAGTGACGCCGGCTTTCTGCATACTGCGGGTGACGGAATTTTCAAAGTCGTTGACGGTGGTTAAGCCTCCGGCGACTGTCTTCAGCCTTCCACCGGGAGGCGTCAGGTCCGCGAAGTTATTAGGCGGCGCAGCCATATCGAAAATCGCCGCCTTCGCGCCGATCCCCAACGCCAGAGTGAAGACGGCAATCGTCGTGAAACCGGGATTCTTGAGTAACATTCGCGCGCCGTAGCGCAGGTCCTGGAACAATGAAGTCATGGTGGTTCCTTTTAAGATCGGTACAGTACCGCGCGCGTAAGCAAGCGGTCGTCCCATAAGTCAACCGCTTGCTTACGCGCGCGGTAC
>DATEMG010000225.1:0-2753 GCA_035275805.1 Blastocatellia bacterium | reverse complement strand
ATGTTCCCACTCTTTCGCCATCGCCAGCGCCGCCAGGAGGGGAGGGAACATCGAGATCCCCAGAACGAAAATGCCCGGCCCATAAAACTTTTTGGACGAGCGTCCGGGATTGAACCAGAGCCGGATTTCTGTCTGGATCGGTTCCGAACGTGTCGCTCCCGCTATGCGCCGGTTGTAAGCCTGCGTAATCTGAGCGGCGTAGCCCGCGACAAGTCGTGCGGTGTTAGCGTCGGAGGCGTCCAGCAGTAGCTGAACCGGCGAATTGAATCCGCGCGACATGTCGCGCCCGAAATGAACAGGGATGATGATCGCGGCGTGCGCGGCGTTTGACGCGAATGCATCTCCCGGTTTTTTGTCAACTGGGAAGGGAACTATGTGGAATGTGAGCGAAGCGCGGAAGGCGTCCAGGAACTCGCGCGACGCCGGAGAATCGTCGTAGTCCTGGGCGATAATCGGTAGATCGGTGACCGTCAACGAGATCGCCGATCCGTTCAAGACCAGCAAGATCAGGGGAAGGACGAGCGCCAGCGCGAGCGTTCGCCAGTCTCGAACGATCTGGGTCAGTTCTTTGCGGGTTTGCGCGATTATGCGTCTCATTTCAATAGGTGTCAGGTGTCAGGTGTCAGGTTCTAGGTTTCAGGTTTTAGGTTCCAGGTAGGACTCTGACACCTGACACCTGACACCTGACACCTGACACCTGACACCTGTTCAGTCCTCCGACGCGACTTTGCCTTCCTGTCGCGCCCTTTCGACGACGCTGATGAACACGTCCTCCATCGAGAATCGCCCCTCCCGAGCGCGAAGGACGCGAATTCCATTCCCTTCGAGCTTCTTTGTGATTGTTTTTAGACCACTCTGAGCGTCGTCATCAGTGATGACGTGCAGACGGTCGCCGAACAGCGAAACCCGCCACCGCTCCATCTCCCTCTTCAGGAGGTCCGCCGCGCGTTGTGGCTGATCCACGATGAACTCCAGAAGATGACCGGTCTGCTGACTCTTGAGGTCGCTCGGGCTGCCTTCGGCCACGAGCTCGCCCGCGACCATCATCCCTAGGCGGTTGCACTGCTCGGACTCTTCGAGATAGTGTGTGGTCACGAGTATCGCGGCGCCGGCGTCGGCCAGGCGGTTGATCATCTTCCAGAAAGCGCGGCGCGCCAGCGGGTCGACGCCGGAAGTCGGCTCGTCGAGAAAGAGTATGCGAGGCTCGTGCATGATGGCCGCGCCGAAGGCGACGCGCTGTTTCCATCCTCCGGGCAGACTGCCGGTGATTTGACCTTCCTTGCCTTCGAGTCCCGAAAACGAAAGTACCCACCGCTTCTTTTCTTCGCTCTCATCGTCGGGCACGCCGTAGACGCCCGCGAAGAAATCCAGGTTCTCTTCTATTGAGAGGTCGTTGTATAGCGAAAACTTTTGCGACATATAGCCGATCTGTTGGCGCACGCCGCCGGAGCGCAGGCTGCGTTCGCCCGCGAGGTGTACCTCTCCAATCGTCGGCTCAAGCAGTCCGCAGAGCATCTTGATGGTAGTCGTCTTGCCTGCGCCGTTCGCGCCGAGCAATCCGTAAATCTCCCCGTGTCGGACCTGCAAGCTGACGCCCTTCACGGCGGCGAACGTCCCGAACTGTTTGACGAGGTTATTGGCGTCAATTGCGACCTGCCCGCGCAATTCGCTGTGATCGTGGCGGCACGGGAACGACGTTTCATGCGGCTCCTGCCCCAGGGCGCGGAGCGTCGCGACGAAGGTGTTTTCAAGCGTCGGTTCGTCGACGCGGATCTCATCGATTTGCAGCCCGGCGTCGCTCATTCGCTTTTGCAAGTCGAGTTTCGCATCCTCCGGATCGAGCGCGAGGAGGTCTAGTCGGTCGCCGAACCGTTGGACGTCGACGATCGCTGCGCCCGGTCCGGCGATTTCAGAAAGCGCCCGTTCGGCCTCGCCGAGGTTCGAGGCTCGCAGCTCCAGCCGCTTCGCCCTCAGACCCGCGCGCAATTCGGCGGGCGCGCCGAGCTGCCGAATCTCGCCCAGGTGCAGCAGCGCGACCCGCCGGCACCGTTCGGCTTCGTCCAGGTACGGAGTGGCCACCAGAATCGTCAACCCCTCGGCCGCCAGATGCGCAAGCGTGTCCCAGAATTCGCGGCGCGACACCGGGTCGACTCCGGTGGTCGGCTCGTCAAGCAACAGCGCGCGAGGCTGAGGCACGAGCGCGCAAGCCAGCGCCAGTTTCTGCTTCATGCCGCCGCTCAACCGCCCGGCCAGCCTCATCTCGAACCGATCCATATCGAACATCCGCAAATAACGTCGGCCTCGCTCGACGATCTCATTCGGTGGAACGCGGCGCAGTTCTCCGATGTAGCGGATGTTCTCCATCACACTGAGATCAGGGTAGAGGCTGAACGTTTGCGTGAGGTAACCGGTTTGGGCGCGCATCTCTCGAGCCGGCCGGCCGAAAACTTCCGCAACGCCCGAGTCCGCCTCCAGCACGCCGGCGAGAATCTGAAAGGTCGTGGTCTTGCCTGCCCCGTCGGGGCCGATCAGGCCGAATATCTCGCCTTTGTGCGCTTCCAGACTGACTCCGCGAACGGCCTCGACCACTCCGTAGCGCTTCCATAGATCCTTGACGCGAATCGCGGGGAATGGGGAGTGGGCAGTGGGGAGTGGGGAGTGGGAATTTTCAGTCTCGATGGCGCCTGTTTGCTTGTATGTTTCTCGTTGTGTCATTTCAATGCTATGCATTGTTCCGCTCCCCACTCCCCATT
>DATEMG010000224.1:0-3511 GCA_035275805.1 Blastocatellia bacterium | reverse complement strand
AAAAAGGGCCGGCCCCGAAGATTGTTGTAGGCCGGCGCCGCGTTACCGAAGAACCGCCGCTGATCGGCGTAATAGGCCGCGTACGCCGCGGACCCGACGTCGGCGGCGCCGAAGCGCGGATTGCCGTTGTCCAGCGGCTCGAAGTCCGGCGGCCGTGAAAAAGCCGCGGGGTTGAGATAGGCGTATTGCACGCCGCCTGGCCGATTGTCGGTGTAGAACGGCTGTCCGGTTACGTTGGGCCGCAAATTGCCTGTGAATCCGACCAGGTCGAGAAAATCGCGGCTTCTCCCATCTATGCGAGGAACCAGTCCCGTCCCCTGGCGATAGCGCAGAACGCCGGTGAATTGCCATCCGCCGAAGATCGCGTTGAGGGCCTTGCTGCGATTGAGGAAAGTTTTGTTCTTTCCGAACGGCAATTCATAGAGGTAATTGGCGACGAACGAGTGTGGGACTACGTTAGTAGAAGGCGACCATAACGATTCACGATCATAAGGGTTCTGAATGACACCGCTGATCGGCGTGGCGCCGAACAGGTCTTCGGCGGCGTCCGTCAACAACTTCGCGAAGGTGTAGGAGACTCCTACTTGCAGTCCCTGGCCGAACCGCCGCTGCAAATCTACTTTCAGCGCGTTGTAGGAACTCTGTCCTTCGCTCTCCAGGTGCTCCGTTATGCGGCCATAGTGAGGGAACGGCCTCAGCGCCTGGGCGACCGTGCCGCTGAAGCCAGCGAAGACGGCGGGGTTGTTGGCGGGCAGCGGAACGCCGACGCTTTGCGCGTAGGCGCGCTGCGCGGGCGTGACGTCGCCGAGAGGGGTTCGCAGCAACGACGCGCCGAGCTTCAGCGCGTTGAACGGCAGCGCGTTCGGCGGCGAAAAATTGGATCGCAGGCGCGTTCCTTTGCTGCCTATGTACGAGACCGAGAGCGCCATCCTGCCCGGCAGTTCGCGCTGGATGTCGAGGCTGTATTGGGCCGTGCGCCCGTTCTTGAAGTTTTCGTTGAAGCCTTCGACATCGGCGCCGATGAGCTGGATCGTGGGATCCACGACGGGGAGCGCTGGATAGTTGTTAAACCTGATATTCGCGTCGAACCCGAAGTTGATATTCGCGCCGCCCTGAATGGCGTAGCCGGCAAGCCCGCCGCGCCCGAATTCGTTATAGAGCAGCGGCGCGTAATAGAGCCCGTAACCGCCTCGCACGACGGTTTTCTCGTTGATCTGATAGGCGAAGCCGAATCGCGGGCTGACGTCGGTGTAATCTGGCTTCACCAGGCCGCGATATTTCGATTTGACGCCGCCCTCGCCGGCGACGCCGATGATCGCGCCCGGGCGTCCCACGGCGGGATTCATAGCCGTCGGGTTGAACCCACGATAACGATCTCGCGCCTCGACGCGGGGATAGGGGATGTCGTACCTGACGCCGACATTGACCGTCAGTTTGGGTGTGACCTTGATGTCGTCCTGGACGAAGAAAGTCGGCTCGAAGAACCGGAAGCCGGGGTCAATGGATTGAACGGTGGCGAAGGAGAATTCGGGGGCGCCAGTAATCAGGCTGGCGACGGGCCATCCCCCCACGCCAGGGCCGTTAGCGGTCTGGTTCTCGAGGAAGTTGAAATTTCCGCCGATGTCGAAATGATTCGAATCATTCAACTGCTGCCACCGGGTCTCGGCGCCGAACTTCAACGTGTGACGGCCCCGCGACCAGGCGACGAAGTCAGTGAGTTGCACCGCATTGTCTCCGTCCTGATTATCGAAGAAGGTCGATCCTCCGGGTTGATAGGCGCGCGGGTCGAGAGATGTGACGGGGTCTCCGTGCAACGGAAAGCCGATCAACGGAAGACCAAGATTCTGGGTCGCATTGCCAGGAAGCCCTAAGGTTCGCGGGTCCATTCCACGGGTGAAGTTTCGATTCTGAACGAAAGAGCGCGAGAAACCCGCGTTGAAGTGGTTGAGCAGGTTGGGCCGGATGGTGAAATCCTCCTGCAGCCTGTAATACTGCGAACGGAACTCCTGCCTCCAGACTCCTTGCGCCACCCACGGTTCGGGGAAGCGCGGAAAGCCTTTGATGCTGTTCAATTTTCGGTAGGTCGAACTGAAAGAGAGGCGGTGCTTATCCGACAGGTTGAAATCGAGCTTCGCCACATAATAATTTGTAGTTGCAGGCGCCCCGGTCGTCGTCCGGAAATTGTGGTAGACGCCGTCGCGATTCGGGGCAGGGAAGAGGGAGTTGATGATATTGAATCCCACTGGATCGATAATGGAATTTCCCGCGGCGTTTCGATAGAGGTCTAGCCGGTTGCCGGGAATCGCAGTACGATTGCAGCAGGGCACGGTATTGTCAAAAATCTGGACAGGCCCGCCGAAGAAATTTGTGACGTACGAATCGCCCAGGAGTTCAGAGAAGTCTCCAGACCGCATTTTTAGCGTCGGGACGCTCACGTCCACCGTCTCGAACTGGCTCAGCCGGTAGCCGCCGTAATTGAAGAAGAAGAACGCGCGATTGCGAAAACCTTTGACAGCAGGTCCCCCTTCGCCGAAATGCGGCAGATAGATCGGGCCTCCGATGCTGCCGCCGAAATCGTGCTGGCGGTCGAGGGGACGGGGGACTCCTGTCAGACGATTGAAATCCTGATTGGCGTTGAACGCTTCATTCCGCAGGTTCTCGTACACCTCACCGTGAAAGGCATTGCTCCCAGATTTGATGGTGAAGTTGACGACGCCGCCCGAGGAGTTGCCATACTCGGCGGAATATTGCGCCGTACTGATTGTGAATTCCTGAAAGGCGTTCGGCCCCGGCGCGACTTCAGAGAAGAAGGTGCCGTTCTCGGCGCGTCGTGTCGCGGCGCCGTCGATCAGAATCTCAGTGCCGAGCCCCTGCCCGCCGTTGACGCGGAAATTGAACCCGACCGTGCCTCTCGATGCCGCCGTCGATTGATCGCCAACATCGCCGCCCGAAGCGACGCTGCTGTCAAGAAAGATGAACGAGAGAGGCGAGCGCCCTCCCGACTCGGCCCCGATCTGCAATGGCAGTTCGCGGACCTGCCGTTCGGTGACGTTGGTCTGCAAGACCGGGCTTTCGGTCTGAAGCCCGCCAGCGCTTGCGGTAACGGTGGTCACCTCTCCGACTGCGCCGACCTCCAGTCTGACGTCTACGCGGCGCGTCACCTGCACGGATATCTGGAGCCTGTCGAGGGTCATCGTTTTAAACCCTGCGGCTTCCACGGTCAGCCGGTAAGGCGCCGCCCTCAATTCGGGCACGACAAAAGTCCCGTCGTCCGTGGTGGCCACTTCGCGGCTCGCGCCGCTGTCCAGATTGACCACCGTCACTTTGGCGCGCCTGACCGCGGCGCCGTTCTGATCGATTACTGTTCCGCTGATCGCCCCGCGATCGCTTTGAGCGAGCGCCGGCAGTGACGCCACGACTGCGAAAAGAAATCCGAATAGCTTGGTTGGGATACGCATGCGGTGAACCATTGTTTTATCCCCTTTCTTACGAGTGATGCGAAAGAACTTCG
>DATEMG010000223.1:0-12234 GCA_035275805.1 Blastocatellia bacterium | reverse complement strand
AGAAAGGACCGATGACAAATGAACAATGAAACATGATTGCGTCCAGGATTTTTGCTTCAGCGCTTAAAGGTCACGCAGCTTCCCGCCGTGTCCGTTCTTTTTGGCGATGTGGTGAATGGCGGCGCGCTTCTCGTATTCGCTGGCGAGATTTTCGATCACCCTGGCCACCTCCCGCAGCCGCTCGCCCGTATCGATCATCTCCAACATCTCCTGTTTCTCGGAAGATTCGATGTCAAGGTAAGCCGTCACTATGAACGAAAGCGCTTGAGGGTCGTTCGGCAGTTCCGGTACCTCATCCTCTTCGACCTCGCGGTCTTCTTTGATCTTACGGTTCGCTGCGAGCAGGCGGTTGAAAGCCGTCTTCGCGCGCTCCGCCTCGACTGAAAGGTCCTCGAAAGTTGGCTCGTCCTCGAAAAAATCGACATCGGCTTGCAGATACTGTTCGCCCTCGATGTATTGCAGCAGGCGAAAACGCGCGCCGCCCACGCAGAGTATATTCGATTGGCCATCGGGCAACTCCTGAACCACGGCCACCTCGACCGTACAGCCGACGCTGCCCAAGGGGACTCTGTCTGAAATGGGCCTCAGTTCGCTCTCCTCCGCGGAAGGGCGGTAGATGATGCCGAAAGTCTTGTCTTTCCCCATCACATCCTTGAGCATCTTGCGATAGCGCGGCTCGAAGATGCGCAGCGGCGTGATGGCGTTCGGGAACTGCACGACCGGCAAAGGAAAGATTGGAATGACGCGATGAGAAGTCATATTCGGCGGCATTCTACGATGATTCCGCCCCGCTAGCCAACGCAACAGGTGTCAGGTATCAGGTTTCAGGTGTCAGGTTTCGGGTCTCAATAAAAAGGACTCGCGCCAATTCCAATAGAACCTGACACCTGACACCTGTTCGTGGCCGAAACTCTATGTCTTAAATGCGATAGAATCACGCTTAATGGAACCAATTCTGCTCTACAACCGCAAAACCGGAACGCTCGAAGAAGAAGCCGTCTTCGAAAAAGACGTGATGGAGTTTTTCTATGGATCGCGGCTCGGCTTTTTCATCACCGAGCTGTTGTTCAAACGCAGATGGTTCACCGAACTCTACGCCCGGCTGCAACACGGCCCGGGGTCGAAATCGAAGATCAGGAAATTCGTCGAAAGCCACGGCGTCAACCTCGACGAACTCGAGCGCCCCTTGGATTCGTTCAATACATTCAACGAATTCTTTATCAGAAGATTGAAGCCTTCGGCGAGGCCGATTGACCGCGACCCTGGGAGTCTGGTCTCGATCGCCGATTGCCGCCTCTCCGCATATCCGATCCGCGAAGACTCGGTTTATCCGGTGAAAGCCAGACCGTTCACCATCGCGCGACTTGTCGGCGGCGGAGATCTCGCCGCCGGTTATGCCGCAAGTTACGCTGCCAGTTATGCTGCCAGTTATGCTGGTGGATTGTGCCTGATCTTCCGCCTGGCGCCTGTAGATTATCACCGCTTCGGCTACGTCGACGATTGCGAGCAATCGCCGGTCGAATCGGTCAATGGGTTCTACCGCAGCGTGCATCCGCTCTCGCTGAGCAGGATGAAAGCCGTCTTCACCGAGAACCGGCGCGAATATTGCGTCCTCAAGACCGCGAACTTCGGCGAGGTTATTCACATCGACGTCGGCGCCACGGGCGTGGGGCGCATCGTTCAACACCACCCCGGCGGGGGCCGCTTCGCGAGAGGCGAAGAGAAAGGGTATTTCGAATTCGGCGGCTCGACCGTGATTCTTTTGTTGAAGCCCGGCGCGGCGAAAATCGATGATGACATTGCGGAACATTCCGGCCTGGGGATCGAGACGATAGTGAGATACGGCGAGCAGATCGGCGGCAAATATTGAATGTCAATGCAGGCGGTCAGCCGTCGAGCGTAATCGCGCGTTCAATGGGAGAAACTCTCAATCTGCGACACTCTATATGCAGATCAATTCTTATCGTATATACAAACCTTTACGATCTTTTCTTGAATTGCTAAGGCATGTTCGCGTTGTTCATTTTGAGTCTTTCCATTCATAAAGTTGTAACCCTTCCCATTAACTTCCAATCGCAAAGTTACGTTGTCTGTTTTCGCCGCTGGCTGCACAGAATAATTATATTCAGTTTTCACCGCAATTTTCGGTGTTTTGATATTACTGCACGGAGCTGAGAAGTTGTGTTTAATGTTGAGGTCTCCGCCGGTCTCTTGGAAGTTAACTGTTTTATCCTTTGGTGAAATCGTCATGGTTCCAGCCCCCAACGCCAATGCAAGTAAATTATCGTGCACGTGCCAGGTCGTGAATTGGAAATTTTCGGGTTGTGAAACCGGGTTGGCTGTGTCTTTACGTAACTTAGAGACACGATTCCGCGCTATCCCGGCAAACTGACCTTGCGGGTACTGCTGCAGGTACTCCTCGTAATCGGCAATGTCGTTACTACGATCCGCGCTCTGCCACAACGCTAATTCGAGCGCCGCTGGATCAACTCTCGGGGCCGGCGCAGTCAGCTGCGCTGGCGCAACCTGTGGCGGCGGACTCGTCCGGCCTGGCAATGCGAAGACTATATCTCCAAGATTGAGACGGGCATTTTTGATCTTTCCGTAGCGGGGCGTTTGCGTGTCGCGCGAATCACTCGTGACGCGCCCGGCCAGGTACATCCCGAGTTCCTCGCCCGTAATGAATCCATCCCTGTTCAAATCCCCTTCGCGCTCTTCAAAGGCCCTCACGAAATAGAGCCGGAAGACGCTGTCATCCGGGACGGTTTGATTTTTGGTGCCGGCAGTGATGAACATCCGCACCGGCGCGGCGGTCTTGCTTTCGATTTCAGGCGGCACATAACGTTCGCCGCGGACCTCGAAGATCGAGCCTGAAAAACAGCTATCGAAGATAAAAAGCGCGTGTTTGGAGCGGATGCGCAGCGCTTTGGCCTCGATATCGTCCATGCTGATGGCGCGGCGGTTGAACAGTTGCGGATTCTGTCCCGGCAGCGGCGCATCGGCCGGTACGATATACCCCAGCTCCCGCCCGTCGGCCAATTCCTCGGTATGCCCGTGCCCGGCAAAATAGAATAGCAACCGATTGCGTTCCTGCAACCCTTGGTCGCTGACGAAAGTGTTAACCGCTTCGTTCAGTTGCGCTGAGGTTGGATTGAGCGCGACTTTGACTTGAAATCCTTGGTTCCGTAATACGGCGCTGACAGCCTCTACGTCTTTTTCAACCCCGGGCAGTTCGCGCCAACCATTGGTATATTTCCTGACGCCGATCACCAGCGCGTGGCTTTCATTATACAAATCAATCTCCTGCCCGTTCTTGCTGTTGATTCGCACACCAAGCCCGCGCTGCGACTGGACGATCGAATTCATCGGCAGGGCCGAGGACCAGCCGATTAACAATGCGGCCAACATCAGTTTCGTTCTCATTGGGTAAACCTCTTGTCCGATCTCGACGAGCTCTTTAGTTTAGTAGAGCGCAGCTAAGAAAACCACAGAGAACTTTTTCTTCAACGGCCAAAGCATTGATCATTTACCTCAGACAATGGCTGCTTTGGCTGGAATGCGCCCCTATGAGTTTGAGCAGGGTATTCTGACGACGAAAGAATACCACTTCATCCGCGGCCCCGGCTATACCCAAGTTGTTATTCTTCAAACCTGGATTTAAGGATGATATAAAATCATCAGTCTTAAAGTTCTGGAGAACGTGGGGCGGCGGCGTTGGCGCAGAGCCGTTTTCTGGCATTCTTCTTGCGACGCAGTCGCAAAGGTAAGGAATAAATCGGAAAGGGAAGCCTGCAATTTTGTCGAGACTCAACGGAGCGGTTTGGGCGGTAGCGATAGCATTGTTGTCAGCGACTCTTGGCTTGTGGATTGTCTGGCGCGTCCCGGGCTTGGAGATGAGTTCGCGCGACTTGCTGATGAGGCAGCGCGGCCCGCTGCAGCCACCCGACGACATCATCATCGTAGCCATTGACGAGTCGAGCCTCAAACGCTTCGGCCGCTTCCCCTGGCCGCGGTCGTTGATGGCGCGGGCGCTCGATACTTTGAAAAGCGTTGGACCGAAGGTGATCGCGCTCGACGTGCTCTACGTAGATCCGACGACCAGGGCCGATGACGCCGCTTTAGCCTCGGCCGTCAAGCGTGCGGGCAACGTCGTCGTCGCGGCCCAGTTGACCGCGGGCGCCACGAGTGAAGACGCGGTCGAGTGGCTGCGGCCGTTGCAAGACATTGAATCAAACGCCGCCGGCGTCGGACACGTCGACGTCCACACCGGGTTCGACGGCGTCGCCCGAACGTTGTTGCCGCGTGAAGCTGACGATCAGGGCGGGGCCTTGTGGGCGATGGCGGTAGAGGTGATTCGGGTCGGCGACGGACTCGCGGCCGACGCCGTCCGCGCGGCGCCTCAAGCGGTCGCCATCGGTAATCGCGTCCTGCCTGTCACAACCGATCCGGGCTCAATCCTCATCGAATCAGCGGGCGGAGGGTCAGAGCGTCTGCGCGCGGCGCGGATGTCTATCGATTACATCGGACCGCCCGGCTCTTTCGCGCCGCAAACTGTCGGCTTCAGCGAAGTTATAGACGGGCGCGTCGATCCGCAGAGGCTGCGTAACAAGTATCTGCTGATCGGCGCGACCGCCGCCACGCTCGGAGAAAAAGTGGCGTCCCCGTTCATTCAAAGCGTGAGCGGCGGACGAATACGCGACGATTTAATGCCCGGAGTCGAGGTTTTGGCGAATCAGGTAAACACCATTTTGCGCGGCAGATTTTACCGCGAGGTCCCTGAATGGATAGCGTTCCTCTGCGCTCTATTGGTCGCCGCCGGGGTGATCATTTTTGCCGCGCTTGCGCAGGGAAGTTATGAAATAGCGCGGCAAATTGCCGCGCTCGGGATTCTGTTGGCTTTAATTTTACTGACCTCCTATCTGGCGTTTTCCCGGCGCATGATTTTACCGCCGGTCGCGCCCATGCTTTTTGCCTTCACGATCGCGACGCCGCTGACCTTATTACGGCGAGCCTTTGTGCTGAGCCGCGAGATCGATTCGAGGATCACTGAGCTGTCGAAGGCCGGCCAATCGTTATTGGCGGCGCCGCCTCTTCAGACCGCGACGGACCGACCCGGGCTGGCAGAGTCGGGAGACAAAGCCGCGTCGGGCGAGCTGCGCCGATTGCCGCGTGGGGCGGAATGGAAGGCTCGCGAGTTGAAAGCGCTCAACCAGCAATTGTTGCAACGCGCCCTGTTCATCGGTCGCGCGCTGTGGTCTATTGAGGACGGCCTGATCATCGCTGCGACCGACGCCAGAATCATCTTCTCCAACCCTCGCGCGGCCCAAATCCTCGGCGTCACCGAACGGGCGCTGGCCGGCAGCGACCTCTTCGAGCGCATCAGCGAGGCCGAATCTCTGCGCGCCCAACAATCCCCGACGATCGTTTCGCGTCTGCAATCGGCGGGCGCGGCGCGCGAAGCGCTGCGGCGACTGTTGGAAGAGCGCGAATCGATAGAGCGCGAAATCACCCTCGGCCATGGCGCCGCGCGACATTATACGCTGCGCGTCTCGTCGGTCGCCGGCTCGACCAACGGCGAGGTTTGCGGAATCGTCGCGGTTTTTTCCGACATCACAAGACACCGCGAACTGCAGCGCACACAGCGCGACGTCATGGCGCTGGTGACGCATGAACTGAAGACCCCGCTTACCGCGATTCAGGGGATGAGCGAGTTGCTCGCGCAGTTCGAAGTGGACGCGGCGCGTCGGCGCGAGATGCATTTAATAATCAACGACGAGGCGAAACGGCTGGCGCGCATGATCGACGAATACCTCGACCTCGCGCGTTTGGAATCTGGGGCGCGTCAATTGAGGCTAGCCCCTTTGCGAATCGAACAGCTTGTGGAAAGAGCGCTGCTGTTGCTCGATCCCGTGGCCGAACGCGCCGGGGTCAAGATAGTCCGCGACCTCTCCCCGAACTTGCCGCCGATCCTGGGCGACGCCGACCTGATCGCCCGCGCCGTGACTAACCTCGCCGACAACGCCATCAAATTCAGCCCCGCCAACTCAACCGTCACGGTCAACGCTCGCGCAGAGGATCCGGCGGTGTTGATCGAAGTTGTCGATCAAGGCTGCGGCGTCGCCCCCGAATTCCTGCCCCACATCTTCGAGAAATTCTATCGCGTGCCCCGCGCCGCGAGCGCCGACGTTCCGGGCGCCGGGCTGGGGCTGGCGCTGGTGCGTGAGGTCGCGGAACTGCATAACGGGACGGCGATGGTCGAGAGCCAGCCCGGCAAGGGTTCGATATTTTCGCTTTATTTGTGCGAGAAAAAGAGAGTGGAGGCATAGCTGTGTTTCATTTTCCATTTTCCATATCACGTTTGTCATTTGTCATTGCCGCTCGCAGCGCAGCCCCAACAATTTAGCGCTGGGCGATCACAATAGATAGCTTCTTTGGAAGACGCTGGTAACTCGTTCGGAAGTCGCTGGTAGCTCGTTCGGAGCTCGCCTAGCTTTTTTTGAGAGCGCTTTCAAGACATATAAGCTTGAGTTTTGCTAAATAGAAGAACATGCAAATTGAAGTTGTTTCCAGTCAGCGCTCTCATAACCTAAATTAATACCATTGGACTTTAATTTGTAATCTCTTTAGTTAATGATGAACCGCGAAATTCCCCACATATTAGTCGCCGACGACGACCGCGCGATCCGAATTACCCTGGAGGCGGGGCTTGCGCTCAATGGATTTCTTGTGACGGCGGTCAGCTCCGGGCGCGAGGCGATTGAGGCCGCGCGTAAGAAGAGTTTCGCCGCGGTCGTTTGCGATATCTTCATGCCGGACGGCGACGGAATGGAGGTCGTCCGGGATTTAGGCGTCATCAGCCCGCAGACGCCGGTAATTCTAATCACGGCGCAAGGTTCGATAGACCTGACCGTTCATGCCCTGTCCGAGGGCGCGAGCGATTTCATCGCCAAGCCGTTCGAGATCGGCGCCCTCGTCAATCTCCTTCGACGCTATGTCGCCGCCCGAAGCGAAACCGCCGGGACTGAAGAGCGCGAGACTGAGGCGTCAATGCTCTTGAACGATCTTTCGCGCACGGGGCTGGTCGGACGCAGCCCGGCGATGGTGGCGGTTTACAAACTGATCGCGCAGGCCGCCCGCACGGACGCGACGGCGCTTATAACTGGCGAATCGGGCACTGGAAAGGAGTTGGTGGCGCGGGCCATCCATCAATTCAGCGCCCGGTCGAACCAGGCGTTCATCGCCATTAATTGTTCTGGCCTGACCGACACACTCCTGGAATCGGAGTTGTTCGGTTACATGAAAGGCTCATTCACCGGGGCGACCAGTGACCGGCCGGGATTGTTCGAGGCGGCTGACGGAGGAACGTTATTTTTGGATGAGCTTGCTTCTACAAGCCCGGCCTTTCAAGCCAGTTTGCTGCGCGTCCTGCAGTCAGGCGAAACGCGCCGAGTCGGGTCGCCGACGCCTCGTATCGTCAACGTGCGGGTCATAGGCGCGAGCAACGTGTCGCTGCGCGCTCTGGCCGGCAGCGGCGCCTTCCGTCCTGATCTTTTCTATCGCCTAAGCGTTTTGAGCCTCAACCTCCCACCCCTGCGGGAACGAGGCGATGATCTCGATCTGCTGGCGTTACACATCATTCGCCGGTTGAGCGGCGACAAGAGCCCCGCACTGCGCTTGACCAAGGAAGTTACCGACGCGATCCGCTCTTACCCATTCCCCGGCAACATCCGCGAGTTGGAGAACGCGTTGACGCATGCGGCGGCTTTGGCGTCGAGGGGGCAAATTACGCTTGACTGTTTGCCGGAACATATCGCCGAAGCCGCGAAGGCGATGAAAGGGGAGGACACGACTGCCGGCTCTTATGACATCATCGCCGATTGGCCGACGATGGAGGAGCTGCAGCGGCGCTATTTGCAGTTGATGCTAGCGCGCAGCGGCGGTAATCGCAGCCGCGCGGCGTCCGCGTTAGGATTGGATCGAAGAACCGTCCAGCGCATGCTGGCGAAATACCAAATCCCCTCGTCTGACGACGAGAATGAGGAACAGACTTTAGTCTGTTCTGACTCACGAACAGACTGACGGTGTTTGAGAAATAAATGCGCCTGGCGTCTTGCGAGTTGTTTACTTGCGACGCCCTCCGCCGAAACGGCGCGAGTAAACAACTCGCGCCACGACGTTGGCGGAGTCCGGGCGCAATATTTTTTCAAACACCATAATCCTGTTCCAAATATTCCGCAGGAGAAGAAGATTGCAAAGCCACCCTATCCCATTACGTCTGACGCTCGTCACGTTGTTATTTTTGCTGGCGGCGATCGGCGCGCAGGCGCAAGGCGGTTTTGTCCGGGCAAGGGTCCGGAGCTTCAAAGGAGTAGCTCTAATAGACGCCGGACCCGGCGTCTTCGCCCCCAAAATAAATCAACTGCTTGAGCCGGGCAATAAAATCCAAACCGGCCAGAACGGCCGAGTAGTCATCTCGCTAAACGACGGGGGCAGCCAGATCACAGTCCTGCCCAATTCAAACGTAATTCTCAAAAATTACCACGACGCGCAAACAGCGCGCGAGTTGCTCGATATCATTGTTGGGCGCGTGATCGTGAAGATTCACCACATTGGCGGTAAGCCGAACCCCTATCGCCTGAACAGTCCCGCAGCCTCGATTGCGGTTCGCGGAACCGAATTTATCGTCGATGTGCTTCCGGGCGGGGAAACTCTGGTCCTTGTCCGGGAGGGGCTGGTCGAGGTCTGGCCGCGCAACAATCCTGACAATAAGCGGTTGGTGACTCCAGGCGGCAAAGTGACTGTCCAACCCGGAGGCGGCATCAGCTCAGCTTTTCCGGGACCTCGGCGTTCCCTTGAGAGCGTGGCGCAAAGCACCAGCGACATTTCTCCTATATTTTTCTCCGCGTTTCCTGATCAACATCTGGACAGTCTTGACAATCCGGCTTACGCCGCTGACTTCAAAGACGGTCAGGGGCGCATATTACTACTGCCATCGATCAGCGAGCCTTCCTATGTGGACGTGAAGAACGGAGGTCAATACTCCAAAGACGCGCCTTACTACGATTACTCCGTTTCTTCACAATTGACATTCTTCATGCCGGTTCCAGGCTCACGCTTCGTGATCGGCGGCGGCGCTTCCGCCTTACGTACGAGGTTGCGGGAACTGGCTAATTACGAGTCCTCCGATTCTCAACATCATGGCTTTCAGAGGACGAGGTTGAACGTTATCAATACCTCCATTATCGCCGCCTTCAGTTTCGGGAATCAGGGTAGAACGAGCGTCGGGGTCGGTATTGACAGATTATCGGGCGATGAAAGCTATTCAAGTCACAGTGATTCTAAGTCGAGGTACTATAGCCACACGTATATCGACGATTCGAGCGCTAGTTTTGACCGCACACGCCTGACGTTAGGTTTAACGCGCCGATTGAAAGAAAGCATGAGGGTCGGACTCTATTATCGTCATGGCTTTAACTCATCCGACCAGGAGACCATGTACCACCGACAAGAAAAGAGTGAATATCCACTCCCCCCTCCATTCCCCCCTCCATATTCATATTTCGCAGCCGGCGAGGCGAATATTTCAACTTCCTCTTCTTCTTCCGAGCTCGGAATCCGATTCCGCGCTTCATTGACCAGGCGGCTTTTTTACGGAGTTGAGGGGGCATATATGTACGAACGAAACCAGAGCCGAATTGAAAGGCCGGATCAGTCTGTCGATTACACTCGCTATCTGGCGCGACGCACGCGCGCCGGCGTGGGGTTGGGATTTTTCCTCACCTCGAGAATACTCCTCAATTTGGATGTCGCGGGCGGCCTCTTCAACAGCTCCCAACCTGCGCAACAGCCTGGCGGTTTGAATAGAAATTTCCTTGTCTCGTTCTCGTCTCTGAGTTCGCCGCTCTCGATTCAGAGTTCGCCAAGTAGCGTGCGAGGAACGTCCGTATCCGCTCATTGGTCGGTACAAGCAAATCCCTGGCGAAACCTGTTTCTGTCAACCTCGAGTCTGATGACGATTCGCAAGGACTTTCATAAATATTATTTCGACGGCGCGACGCGTGGTTACAAGGATTCGAGCAGGAGGACGCTGTATAACGCAGGCCTTGGGTGGAAGTTCAAACCCAATTTCATCGCGGAATATCTGTTATCGGCCGATCCTTATGAGAGTGTTCCTAGCCACTCGCTCAGGTTGAGATATACATTCAACCTGGGTTTTACTAACGAGAAATAACGCCATATTGCCGCTCCCTGATGGCTACCTCAGCGCCATCTCGCCGCACCACAGGCCTACTATCAATGCTATTACTTAAAGTTATGACGGGCACACGCCTTGCTCTCTTCAGTTGAGCAGGCTCCGGTCGTCGTTTCGGAGACTTAATTTGGGGGAAACAGAAAGATGTAGGACGGAAAAATAATGGGTCTTATTTTTCTGCCCGACGTCTCTTTGTCTGGCTCCCGAAACGACGGTCGGAGCCTTTGCTCGTTGCCCCTCGAGCGATTACTACAACTAATGTTGAAAGGGAGAGGTATGCCGAATTATAGATCTGCTGTCACACTCTGTGTTTTGTTGTTACTTACGTTATTCCTATATGAACCTGTCAACGCTCAATCGGAGACGCCGAAGATTGAAGTAGGCGTTCTAATCTCCGGCTTAGCGAGAGGTAGATTTGGTGATCCGGAAAGCCTCGGCGGAGGAGGCAGGGTGACATTCAATTTGACGAAAGCGCTGGCGCTTGAGGGCGAATTGAATTACTTCCCGTCCACAGGATCTAATGACGTTCGTAGGCTCCAAGGCCAGTTCGGAGTAAAGAGCGGCTGGCGCTTCAAAAAGTTTGGTGTTTTCGGAAAAGTGAGACCCGGCTTCATCGATACCAAACGCGATTTCCAGCCGTCTTGCTTTTTTCAAACCATCTGCCCTCCGAACCAGGTTTGCGCCCCAATCTTTCCGCCCTTCTGCTCTTCTTTCACCTTCGCCGACAGAGGATTTTCTTTGGATGTCGGAGGGGTCGCCGAACTATACCCTTCGAAACGAATAGTTGTGCGGCTTGACGTCGGCGATACGATCGCCGATCGCCAATCGGCGCCTATTTTCATCAGCCAGCCGATATTCAACAGCCAGGGGCTTCTTCTCAACAACACATTTTTTACACTGCCGGGAGGCAATGTTACTACGCATAACTTGCAATTGAGCGTGGGCGTAGGGTTCCGCTTCTAACAGGAGATCTTCTATGTCCAGAGGCTTTTTCTTAATAGGTACAGTACCGGGAGCGGTAGCGACCGGTCGCTTGTTTAGCCGCTGGCTATCACTCCCGGTACTGTATCGCCACCTGGCAATCGCAATCGTCGTTGCGATAGTTTTCTTCAGTTCGATTGGCCCCGCCCTGGCGCAAAGGCCTCAGGCGTCGGAGGTCTTTGTCGAAGACATCGAGATCCGCGGCAACCGCCGCATCCCGCGCGAATCGGTCCTTTACTACGTCCAGAGCAAGCCTCAGGACCGTTTCGACCTGAGCCTGGCCCAGCGCGACCTGCAGTCCATCATTCAGATGGGGATGTTCGATCCGCTCTCCACCAAGCTCTTCGTCGAGGACGGCCCCCGCGGCGGCAAGATCATCATCTTCCAGGTCAAGGAATACCCGATCATCCGCGCCATTGAGTACCGCGGCATGAAGTCGGCCACCGAGAGCGAGGTTCTCACTCGGTGGAAAGAGCGGAGCGTCCAGGTCAGCAAGGAGTTGACATTCGACCCCGCGAAGATCAATCGCGCCCGCCTCGTCCTGCAGGAACTGCTGGCCGAAAAGGGTCATCCGAACGCCGATGTCTCGGTCGAGGTGGAGGAGATTTCGGCCACCACGGTAGGCCTGGTCTTCGAGGTGGAAGAAGGCAAACGCGTCCGCGTCAAGGAGATCCAGTTCATGGGGGAGCGCGACGGATTCTCGCAGCGTCGGCTGCGCGGGGCGATGAAACTGGTCAAGGAGGCGGGCCTCTTCTCGAACTTCACGTCGAAGGACATTTACTTCAAAGAGAAGTTAATGGACGACCTCGAGCGGGTGCGCTACTTCCTAGGGACCAAAGGCTATTTGCAGGCCAAGCTGAGCGAGCCGAAGGTGGACGAGGCGGGGAAGGTTTCGAGCGGGTTGCCGCTGCCACTGTTCCGAAAGTCCGGTCCCGGGCTGAAAATTAGCATCCCGGTAGAAGTCGGACGCCGCTACAGGATTTCCAAGGTCGAGGAGAAGG
>DATEMG010000222.1:0-3411 GCA_035275805.1 Blastocatellia bacterium | reverse complement strand
TCGGCGCCGAGCGAGGTTTTCGCCAAGGACCTGTAAATGGCCCCCCGCCGCGGCCATAAAATTATTTCTGGTTAGGCTTGGTAATCGAGCCGCGACCGGTGTTCGCGGTGTTTTGACGCCACGAGCGCCGGGCCAAATCGGCGGCGTTCGGCATCTCGGTCACGGCCCGCTGCAACTGGAGGTCCAGGTCGGCCAGGCCCTGATCCGCCTTGTCGGAGCCGTATGCCGCCGTCAAGACTTCGTAGCGGATCCGCGCGCGGAGCCAGACGATGTTATCTTCGATCATAGCCGGCGTAACGCCCTGATCGGGATTGTCTTTATAGTACTTCGCGGCGAATTCGCGGAACGATTTCAAGACGCCGTCGGTGACCAAAAACTCGTTCGGCAGCAGTCTGTGGTCATATTCGATGCCGTTGATCTTGAACTCCGGGTGTCCTGCGACCTCCCCGTTGATCAGTTCGCGCACGAACATGAAAATGCCTGGGAACATCCGTCCCTGCGCGGGCGTGAAGAACTCCGGGGTGAAGAAACTCAATGAATCGACCTTGATGTCCGGCTCGATGCCGCCACCCCCGTAAACGGTGCGCCCAAGGTCGGTCTTCTTTTCGTCGGCGGTATTCCTCGGCGGCGCTACATCGCCAGCGGCGCTTCGGCGGGCGTAGTATTCAAATATCGATCCGTTCGAGTAATCGCGCTGGATCAGACGCCCGCTCGGGGTGTAGTAGTGAGCGATGGTCAAAGTCAACGCGCCCCCGCTCGGCTGGAGGGGGAATATGCGCTGAACCAGGCCTTTGCCGAAAGTGGTTTCGCCGATGATCAATCCTCGGTCATGATCTTGAATGGCGCCTGACACGATCTCTGAGGCTGAAGCGGTCCGGCGGTCCGTCAGGACCACAATCGGGAAATTCTCGGACGCGCCAAACTTGGCGATCGCCTCCTGATCGAAGCCTCGACCCGGCCGCCCGCGCGTAGATACGATCGTCTGTCCGCGTTGCAACAGCCTGTCGGCCACGAGGATGGCCTGGTCGAGATAGCCGCCGCCGTTGCCGCGCAGGTCGAGGATGAAGCTATCGGCGCCTTGCTCGCGCAACCCGGCCATCGCCCTGGTCAACTCCTCGTTAGTCGTAGCCTGGAAGTTGCGCGTCAGGCCGATGTACCCGATGTTGGGTTTGACCATGTAGTAATTCGGGATCGAGGGGTACGAGATAGCGTCGCGCGTGATTGTCGTGGTGATCGGTTCTGCGACTCCGGGCCGTTTTACCGTTACGGTGACCTCTGTGCCGCGCGGGCCTACCAGATTGTTGCGCACGCGCTCCGAAGTCCATGAACTGGTGTCCTCGCCGTTGATCGCGACTATGTGGTCGCCGTAACGCAGTCCGGCGCGCGTCGCGGGGCTGCGCTTGAAAGGTTCATTCACATAGGTGGCGCGGTTGCGGTATGCGATTTGCGCTCCGATGCCGAAATACTCGCTGCGCTGCTTCTCGCTGAACTCCTGAAACGTCTTGCGGTCCATGTAATCCGAGTGCGGGTCGAGACTCTTGAGCATGCCCTGGATGGCGGCTTTGGTGAGGGTTTCTTGATCGAGGTCGGCGACGTAATTCTGTCGAATGATTTCCAGCGCTTTCTGGTAATCGTTCGACAGCTTTGTCTGAGTCTGGGAATCCTGCGCCGAAGCGAAAGGCGACAAGATGATTCCGCCGAGCGCGACGATCGCCGCGAATGCAAGGATCAAAACTTTTTGTTGCCCTTTTTTCACTACTTGCTCCTCTTCCACACGCCTCTCGGCATGCCGGTTATAAATTTACGCCCATCAGCAGGGAGCGCGTTTTTTGCTAAATATCGCACACGATTATCTCATAGTAGTCACCCCCCGACGATAGTCAAGTCACGCGCTCAGTGAGAGGGCGGGAATTTTTGTTGACGCCTGGCGCCTTTTTTGGCTTCCTTTTGCATCAAGTCTGTGTAAAACTGCGTTACCCGCCCTGAATCGTCGCGGCCATGTCACGCGGCGGCGCCCCTATCTGATTAATAAGTTCGACACGCCGTCCCCCTTTAATGGTTTTATATCGTTTGAGAATGCGGAATAGGTTCATTCGATTTACTACAACCGCGCTGATAATTCTGTCACTAGGCTGGGTCGTCCCAGTTCATGCTGTTCAGGAGTCGGCGCAAGAGTCCCTGACGACATCCGATCAGGCGTCTGGCCTGTTGTCCGTTGGGATGTCGCCGACCCGCATCGACCATTTGGATGAAATCATTAAGGCCGAAATCGCGAAGAAACAACTTCCCGGCGCCGTCGTCATCGTCGGACGCAAGGGCAAGGTCGTCTGGCGGCGCGCTTACGGTAATCGAGCTGTCGAGCCGTCACCGGAACCGATGACCGTTGACACGATCTTTGACCTGGCCTCTCTCACCAAAGTCGTCGCCACGGCGACCTCGATGATGATTCTGGTCGAGCGCGGACTGGTCCGGCTCGGCGACCCCGTCTCGCGCTACATTCCCGAATTCGGCGAGTCGGGGAAGAAGAACATCACCGTCGAACAACTGCTCATTCACCGGTCAGGATTGATCGCTGATAACGACATCCAGGATTACGAGCAGGGGCCCGGGGAGGCGATGCGGAACGTCTGGAAACTTGCGCCGATGGCCGAAGCCGGATCGAAATTTATTTATTCCGACGTCAACTACATTGTTCTGGCCGAACTGGTAAAGCGCGTGAGCGGCAAACCCGTCGACCAATTCGCGGCCGAGAACGTCTTCCGCCCGCTCGGGATGAAAGACACCGGCTACAAACCTGACGCGAGTTTGACGCCGCGCATCGCCCCGACCGAAAAACGCGGCGAAAAATGGATGCGCGGAGAAGTTCACGACCCCCGGGCATATTTGCTCGGCGGGGTCGCGGGACACGCCGGATTGTTTTCGACCGCCGACGACTTGGCGAGCTATTGCCAGATGATCTTAAACCGAGGCGAGTTTCACGGGGCGCGCGTGTTGAGTCCGATGGGAGTGGCGCGAATGACCGAGGCGCGGCCCACAGGCGGAAACGCCGTCGAGGGCGCGGCGCGCGGCATCGGGTGGGACATCTTTACGGGCTATTCGGCCAATCGAGGCGACCTGTTTCCTGTCGGCAGTTTCGGCCACACTGGCTTCACGGGCACGAGTTTGTGGATCGACCCGTCGAGCGAAACCTTCGTCGTTTTCCTGAGTAACCGCGTCCACCCAAGGCTCGATCCGAAACATCCGGCGGATGTCAGTTCGCTGCGCGGGCGAGTGGCATCGGTCGTCGCCGCCTCGATCATCGCCCCGCCTTTTGCGGGCGACGGGGCGACGGGGCGACAGGGCGACATGGCGACCTTAGGTCCCGCCGTCGCCCCGTCGCCCCATCGCCTTGTCGCCCCGTCGCGCTCCCTG
>DATEMG010000221.1:0-11261 GCA_035275805.1 Blastocatellia bacterium | reverse complement strand
ATGCGCAGGCTAAAGCCCGCGCCACTTTCTTAACCGTAGATTTAGGTTGTTTACTAGCGCCGTGGCGCGGACGCCAGCTCTCAAGGTTCCTCATTAACCCCACCCGATCGCTTAATGCTCAGCGCGTCTAAATCAGTTATCCACGATGATGGCGAGATTGAGCTTCAACTCCCACGCTTTGAAGAAAGCGCCGATCGGCAGGAGGCGTTCTCCTTGATCCGGGTCATATACGGTCACGGCCTCATCCCCGATCTCGAGCGCTACAAGGGCATGCGCGCCTTCTATTCCGTCGATCGGGAGCAGATTGACATAGACAATCGGATGGCGCCCTTCGTCGAGAAGGATTTGCAACTCATCGGGAGAGAGGTTCAGTATGTCGGTTTTGTTGAAGCCCAATTGGCGAGCCACGTCGACGAGGTATGGGGCGTCCGCGCCGAAGATCGTGCAATCGCAGCGCGCTCGCAACTCGGATTCGGATACCGAGAGGTTGAAATGGGAGAGGACCATTCGCAAGCAAGCAGGGGCGCAGGAATCAGCGGTCTCTTGTTTGTAGAAAGGCGGCTTCGATCTCATCACAACGTTGCTCGTAAATGGCGAGGGCGCGGGTTGTCATCTCCTCGAACGGCGTGTGAGACGCAACCTCTTTGGTCGAATCGTCAACGGTCAATTCTCCGACTTCCCCGACGGAGCCGATGCGCGGGTAAGCCAGGATGACAGGGACTCTCCACACGCCCGCCGCTTTGTCAAAACGCGGGGCGCCAGTGCTGAAGCGATCGGGCAAATGGTCTAATAGAAAACCTCCGGCGATCGCCTCCGCCTCAAAGGCGGTGATCTTACAATAACCGCCTGTCAGGGTGGGCCAAAAAGAAGACTCGATTGCTTCACGATGCTGTTCATAAAGTGAGCGCCCACTGGCCTTCATGTCATCGAAAGGCGTATGAGTGAGTATTTCTTCGGAAGATCCGCCGATGGAGATCTCCCCGACTGCGCCGACCAAACCTGCGCGCGGGTGGGTCAGCAGCACGGCCACCCGCCACAATTTGGCGGCGTCATCGTAAGTAGGGTCTCCGACGCAGTAATGATCAGGCATCTGGTCGCTCAGGAATAGATTCGCCGCCGCGATGGCCTCGAGATCGGTCAGATTGCGAGTGACTTCAGGACCCATAACGTTAGAATCATAACATCGCGCGTAATGACGCGCCAATGTTGGGATTCGTCGTTCGCATCCGTGACGGCGCGGTCGAATGGGTTGACGTCAAACGCGGCGCTTTGAAGAATCATCAAGGGGTTGACCTGGCGCCGATATTCAGCCATCTTGAGTGGAGACCAGATCACCGTTCGTGGCGCTTATAAGCTGCGAGCGGGCGCAAATGTAAATGTCAAACAGGCCTCGCCGGCGTAGTGAGAAAGGAAGTAAAAAGGCGAAAGGCAAGGAAGGCGTAAGGCCAGAGGAGGAATCTATATAATGCCCGACACTGGCAAATCAGTTTCAACTCCCCGCCTTGTAATTCATCAATCAATTTCGTCGAACGATCAATCCGGCTTCGCCGAAGACGTGCGCGCCGGGTTGACCGCGACGCCGAAAACCCTCAAGCCGAAATATCTTTACGACGCGTTGGGGTCGGTGCTCTTCGAGGCGATCTGCCTTCTGCCCGAATATTACCTGACGCGCGCCGAGACCGAGATTTTCGAGCGGCGCGCCGCCGAGATCGTCGCGCAACTGCCCGCGCCAACCACAGTAGTCGAATTGGGCAGCGGAAGCTCGATTAAAACGCGGCTGTTGATCGAAGCAATTCTGGCGCGCCAGCCCAAGCTCTGTTACCAACCAATAGACATTTCCGAGACAATTCTCGAACAGAGCGCAAAGCAATTGCTCGAAGATTATCCCAGACTACAGATCACGGCTCACGCCGCCGATTACACTCGCGCCATCGTCTCAATCGCGCGAGGAGACGGTGAAAAGGTTCTAGCTCTGCTCCTGGGATCGAATATAGGCAACTATAACCCGGACGAAGCGCGCGAATTGCTGAGACAGATTCACGGCGCGCTGCGCCCCGGAGACGGCCTGCTGCTCGGCGCGGATTTGAAAAAATCGCGCGAAACGCTCGAAGCCGCTTACAACGACGCGCTCAACCTGACGGCGGCTTTCAGCCGTAACCTTTTGCTCCGAATCAATCGCGAGTTGAACGCCGATTTCGACCTCAAACAATTCAAACACCGCGCCTTTTTCAATGAAGAGCAAAGCCGCATAGAAATCCACCTGGTCAGCGGCGCTGAACAGAAAGTCAATATTCGCCACGGCGAATCAAAACCTGCGTTGGAGGTCGATTTTAAACAGGGCGAGACGATACACACCGAAAATTCCTACAAGTACGACCTCGAAGCGCTTGCGGCCCTTGCCAGAGCGACCGGTTTCACGCCTTCGCGCGTGTGGTTTGATTCGGGCGAGAGGTTCAGTTGTAATTTTTGGCTGGCGTGAGTGGTGGGGAGTGGGGAGTGGGGAGTAGGGAGTGGGAAAAAGATACTATTTCCCACTTCCTACCCTACTCCCCACTCCCTACTCCCCACTCCCTATTGTTCATTCAGGCTCTTGTCGTAGCTGAAATAACTGACGCGGATCTCGTTGAGTGGAGCGTTCTGAAGCGCCTCGCGCGACGGACCGTCCAGGTACAGCAAGATGTATTGCGCGATGTGCGGCGGCTGATTGCCGTTCTTCTCTTTCAGATAATTCAAGAAGTCATCCTCGAACCAGTCGAAGATTTTCGAGAGATGGAGTCTTTTGGCCGCCGCGTCGTACTTGACGTTTTTTGGGTCATTGATGAAGCGTCGCGCCGACTGATCGAGCGCATCCGAAGTCTTGAGTTGGGGAATCACTCCCCGCCCCAGAGCTGGACAACTGGAGGCCCCGCAGTTGATGTAGAAATGGATCCGTGGGTCTTTGTATCCAGCGCGGATTATCTTGTGCTCCAGGTCTCCCAATTTCATTGGCTTTCCGCCGAGTTTGATTTCGCGGTTTCGGAATAGCCCGAGGAAATTCCAGAGCGAACTCTTGTTCGGGTATTCGGACGCGGCGATGTACATCACCCAGGCGTTGTAAGCCGTCATCCAGTAGCGTAACTGCTCGCCGCTGTCCTTGAATTGCTGCGGATGGCTGTGCGGGCTAACGTCGGAAATCCGGTCAATAAAGGTCTTTAACACGCCCAATTCACTCTTCAAACCGTTGTAATCAACCAGCCCGCGCTCATCGACGTACTTGCGCGTCAGGCGGTCGTACTCGGAGTAATCGATTTCCTGCGCGTTTACGCCGAATGCGCCGGCGCACAGGAACAGCATCGTCACTGCGAAAAAAATCGATATCAGATTCATTGTCGTTTCCTCCATAAGGCGCCTAAGTCTCATCCAGTATGATAAATATATTGTGTGAATATCACAAAAAACACTCTCGTCTCGATCATCGTCCCGACGCTCAACGAAGCGACGACGATACGCGACCTGGCAGCGTCGCTGGACCGTTTGCGCGGCGAATTCGAGGTCATCATCTGCGACGGCGGCAGCGCGGACTCGACGGTCGTGATGGCGCTTCAATGCGGGTTGCGGGTGATCGAGGCGCCGCGCGGGCGGGGGTCGCAGATGAACGCCGGGGCGAAGTTGGCTAAAGGCGAGACGCTGCTATTTCTGCACTCGGATACGAGATTGCCGGAAGACGCGCTGGAGCGTGTCGGCGACGCGCTCGACGATGAAAAGATCTGCGGCGGAAACTTCAGTCTGACCTTCGGCGGCGACACGCGAGAGGCGTTGCTGCTGACCCGTATTTATCCTCTCCTGCGGCTTGGCGGGATGCTCTACGGAGATTCCGCGATCTTCGTGCGGCGCGGCGTCTTTGACAGCCTGGGTGGCTATCGCGAATATCCGATCTTTGAAGACTGCGACCTCTATCGAAGGATGCGCCGCCTGGGAAAATTCGTGCGGCTGAACGCCTGCGCCACGACATCTTCGCGGCGCTTCGAAGGGCGATTCATTCGCACATTCGCGCTCTGGTCTTTGATGCAGATGTTGTACTGGCTCGGCGTGAATCCGAACCTTCTGAACCAGCTTTACAAACCTCTGCGGTGAACCGGGGGGGTAAAAGGGAATGGGGAGTGGGGAGTGGGGAATGGGGAAAAAGACGCCACTTCCTACCCCACTCCCCACTCCCCACTGCTGATCTAGAGCTTCCTCAACTTCACACTCCGCACTGAATGATCCGCGCCCTTTTCGAGTATCAGAAAGGCGCGAGTGCGCGTCGGGAGAATGTTCTCTATCAGGTTCACGGCGTTGATCTCGTTCCAGATTGACAAAGCTTTTTCCCTCGCCCCTTCGTCGGACAAAACGGCGTAGCGATGGAAATATGAGGCCGGGTTGCGAAACGCCGTGCGGCGCAGGGTGAGGAATCGTTCGACGTACCACTTTCTGATGTGATCTTCGTCGGCGTCGACGTAGATCGAAAAGTCGAAGTAATCGGAGACGAAAACCGGCGTGTAAATTTCGGCCTTGCTGACGCCGGACTGCAATACATTCAGCCCTTCAAGAATCATGATGTCGGGCTTTCTAACTACATGCTCCTCGCCGGGCAGGATGTCGTAAGCCAGGTGTGAATACACTGGAGCGATGACCTCATCGGCGCCCGATTTCACATCGGCCACGAATTTGACCAGGCGCCGGCGGTCGTAGCTTTCGGGAAACCCCTTGCGCTTCATCAAACCGCGCGCTTCCAGGACGGCGTTCGGGAACAGAAACCCGTCGGTCGTGACCAGGTCGACCTTCGGATGATTGGGCCAACGCGCCAACAAGGCCTGCAAGACGCGCGCGGTGGTGCTCTTGCCCACGGCGACGCTTCCCGCGACGCCTATGACGTAAGGAACCTTCTCGGTCGAATTGCCGAGGAAGGTGTGAGTGGCCTTGTGCAATTTCTGGGTAGCGTCAACGTAAAGATTCAACAAGCGCGACAACGGCAGATAAATGTCTTCGACCTCGCGGAGCGAGACTTGCTCGTTGATGCCGCGCAGCTTCGCCAAATCGTCTTCGGCCAACGTTAACGGGGTGGAGTTGCGCAACCGGCTCCATTCTTCGCGCGTCAAGTCAATGTAGGGTGATAAAGACATATGGTTGGTGGTTGGTGGTTGGTGGTTGGTGGTTGGTGGTTGGTGGTTGGCCATGCGGATGGGCGCTGATTACCAACCACCAACCACCAACCACTATCCACCTCTTTCGATCCCCGTGATTCGCAAGCCAGTATGAGTTTTGTATCGGATGTTGAATCCGATCAGCAAGGCCGTGATCGCCTCGACCGTGCGCGAATTGGCGAGCGGGCCGCCATCAACGTAACGGCAGCCGGGAATCGCGGCGACGAGCGGGCGGAGGCGCTGTTTGGCCTCCTTGTCATCGCCGCAAACAATGACGTCGCATTCCACCTCGCGGTCGAGTCGGGCGAGCGCCTCGGCCCCGACATTTTGGAAGGCAGAGACGACCTGAATGCCTTCGGGCGCAAGCTCACGACACTGTTCCGCCGCCGACCCCGCCCACACGCCCAAGACGCGGGTTGGTTTGCCTCCCACGGCCGACTCGAGCGGAACGGTGACGTCTATGATCAGAGAGCCGGCTTTAATCCTCTCTCGAATTTCTTTAAGAGTGGAGATGTGCGCGGCGAATGGAATGGTCAGCGCAATGACCGGGGCGGCCGCCGCGGCGTCGGCGTTCGTCGAACCGTCCAGCTTGACATTGTTAGCGCCATGCGCTGCCAACACCGCGCGCATTTCCGCCGAAGCCGTCTCGGCGCGTTCCCGGTCGCGCGATCCGATGACGATTTCAAAACCTGCGCTTGCCCAGCGAAGGGCGAGCCCTTTGCCCTGATCGCCCGTCCCGCCGATAATAGCGATTCGTTGGTTCGACATAGATTTGAATTATACCGCCCTCTTGCGTTACAAACTATTCGACGGTGGGAGAGTCTAATGGTCTTTGGAAATTAAATGCGACCACGCGGCCCGAGGGTTGGGACGCCCTATTCCCCCCGCCGGGTCAGTGATCAAAGCGATTTGGCGCGGAATACGCGCCCCCTGCGTTGTCGCGTTTATTTTTAAGATTATAAATCTGCCTAACCAACTGAACCCGCGGTGACGCGCGGTAAAGACAGTAAATTGATAACGAAAGAGCGGGGGAAGGTGGGCGAGACAGTCGAAAGAAGCCGATTTAAATCGTCGCCGCTTACGGCGCTGACCAATTTCTACCATCAGGTACGCGACCAGGCGCGCGACCTCTGGCGCAAGTGGGCTACGAGGCTGGCGACCCGGCGCGAAGAAAGAATCGATGAGCGCTCGCTTGCCAAAACTTTCTTCAAGCTGGGCGCGACCGGCTTCGGCGGAGGCCTGGCGGTGATCGCGCACGTCCGCCGCGTGGTGGTTTATAAAAACCGGTGGATGTCGGAGGATGAGTTCCTCGACTCGGTTTCGCTTGCGCAAAGCCTTCCGGGCGCCAACACCGCCAACGCGATTACCTACATCGGTCTGAAGCTCTGCGGAGTTCGCGGCGCGCTGGTGTCGGTCGCCAGCTTCGTGCTGCCGTCGTTCCTGGCGATGGTCGGGCTGGCCGTCGCTTACGGCTACCTAAAAAACATCCCCGACGTGCAGCGCGTCTTTCAGGGGTTCAACGCGGCGGTGGTCGGATTGATCGCGGCCACAACCGTGCGGCTGGGCCAATCGGCGATGCAACAGCAATGGCGCCTGGAGCTCGGCGTGGCCGCCGGATTCATGCTCATCTTCACCCAGACCACTGTGGCCGAAGTCGTTCTGCTCGCCGGAATCATCGGAATTCTGATCCACTCCTACAAAGCCCGCGCGCGCACTAACCTTCGCCAGCGTTGGCGCAAAGAGCGCCAGGTTCGCGCGCGCGGCGCGGTCGCCGAACAGCACGCGCGAGAACACGCTGCTGAGATGATGGAACATGCCGACGAACCGACCGAACTCGGCGCCGATTATCACGTCGAGGTCTCGCTGCCCGAGCCCGAAAAGCCGTCCCCTGAGCAACCTCCGGACGAATCCGACCGCGGATACGATGAAGAAGCCGGCGGTAATAAAGCCGGTGATGAAGAGCCGGAGAGGCCGCCCACGCATGAAGAGGAGTCTTCCGCCCCCGACGCCGATAAGAAAGGAGCGGGCGCCAAGCTTCGATCCTTTGCGGCGCTCCCTCTGATTCTCTTCTTCACCTGGCCCGTTCTGGAGAAGATGATCACGGTCTGGCATTTGATAACCATCTTTCTGCGCGTCGGCACGGTCACCTTCGGCGGGGGGTACGTCATGGTACCGCAGATCGAGACTGACGTCGTTCAGGTTAACCAATGGATGGATCATCAGACGTTCGCGGACGGAGTCGCGTTCGGCCAGATTACGCCCGGCCCGGTGCTGATTACATCCGCGTTCATCGGGTACAAAGTTGCGGGCGTCATCGGGGCGATTATGGCCACGATCGCAGCGTTCTTGCCGTCCTTTCTCATGACGATAATCGCCGGCGCCTCGATCAATAGATTCAGGGCGAATTTTCACGTCCAGGCTTTCCTGGCCGGCGTGGCCCCGGCGGTGGTGGGAATGCTCGCGGCGGCCGGAGTGACGATGGCCAAGTCCGGCTTGAGCGGACCTACCGGATTCGGCATCACCGGATTCGGCATTGCGACGCTCTCCTGCCTGCTCATGCTGCGCGCGAAACTCAACCCTGTCGTGATCATCTTCGGATGCGGCTTGCTGCAGTGGGCGATTTCTAGCGGTCTCCTTAGCGCCTTCGCCTTCTGATTTTTTTCAATATTCCTGCAAACCGGGGCTGTTCGGCGCGTTCTCAAAGTCGGTATTTGTTCATCCACGAACCAATTGACTAGAGTAGCGCAAATATTCTTGAACTAGAGCGGTTTTCAGATCAGCGTACGGGTTCATAGAACGCGGATGACGCTGATAGAGCGGATTAGCGCTGAGCTTTTTTGTATTTATCAGCGATGATCCGCTCTCATCCGCGTCATCCGCGTTCTATTGACGCATTATTTGCCGCAAAATTAAGTTAATGCCCGGACTTTCAGCGCAACAACTCGCCTCGTATGAACGCGACGGGTTTCTCGTAATTGAAAACTTCGCCGGCCGCGGAGAGTGTGAGCGATTGAAGCGGCGCGCCGAGGAACTCGTCCGCGATTTCGACCCGCGAGGCTGCGCATCGATCTTTTCGACGCGCGAGCAGAACCGAACGAGCGACGATTACTTCCTAGGCTCCGGCGACAAGATTCGCTTCTTTTTCGAAGAGGAGGCTTTCGCTCCCGACGGCGGCTTGCGATACTCCAAGGAGCGAGCGATCAACAAAATCGGACACGCGCTGCACGATCTCGACCCGGTCTTCGAAGCATTTTCGCGAAGGTCAGGGCTTGCGGCGATCTGCGTCGATCTGGGTTACGCCGAGCCGCTGCTACTGCAATCGATGTACATTTTCAAACAACCGAATATCGGTGGCGAGGTCACCTGCCATCAGGACGCGACGTTCCTTTACACAGAGCCGCCGAGCGTCACTGGTTTCTGGTTCGCGCTCGAAGACGCCACGCAGGAGAACGGCTCTATGTGGGCCATTCCGGGCGGCCACAAGCTCGGATTGAAGAAACGCTTCGTCCGCGCCGCCGGAGGCGGGACGAAGTTTGAAACGCTCGACGATTCGCCCTGGCCGGAGTTCAAATTGACGCCGCTCGAAGTCCCTCAAGGCGCGCTGATCATTCTGCACGGACTCCTGCCGCATTTAAGCTACGCCAATCGCTCCGCGAAATCGCGACATGCGTACACGCTGCACGTAATTGACGGCGCATGTGAATATTCGCCGGGCAACTGGCTGCTCCGCGCGCCAGACATGCCGCCGCGTGGATTCTGATATGCTCCGATTATATGGAGATCGAACTAAATACCTGCGTGATTCGCCCCTGGCGGCCTGGTGATGAAGAGTCGCTGGTCGCGCATGCGAACAATCACAAGGTCTGGCGTAACCTGCGCGACCGCTTTCCCCATCCTTACACGACCGACGACGCCCGCGAATGGATTCGCCATATGGGCGAGGAATCGCCCCAGACCAATTTCGCCATCGTCGTCGACGGCGAGGCGGCCGGCGGAATCGGCCTGGTTTTGAACGGCGACATTTATCGTTGCTCGGCGGAAATCGGTTACTGGCTGGGCGAAGCCTTCTGGGGGCGCGGCGTCATGACCGAAGCCGTGCGCGCGCTGACCCAATGGGCGTTCGATAATTTCAACCTCAGCCGGATATACGCCGGCGTGCTGGAATGGAACCCCGCGTCTATTCGCGTGCTCGAGAAGGCCGGTTATCAGTTCGAAGGCCGTTTGCGAAAAGCCGTCGTTAAACAGGATCTGGTGATGGACGAACTCGTATACGCCGTCGTTAATGATAATGATAAGGAGCCGCGACCAGTCATGTCTGAAAATCTTGCCCAACATTACATTGAAAACGTCATCGCCGAATTCCGCTCCCTGAAAAAGCTGGGCGACCGCGCGATGGAACAGCTCGACGATGAACAGTTTTTCGTGACGCTCGACCCGGAAAGCAACAGCATAGCGGTTATCGTCAAACATCTGGCCGGCAACATGCGTTCGCGTTGGGTGGATTTCCTGACGAGCGACGGCGAAAAACCCGATCGATATCGCGACCAGGAATTCATCATTGATGAAAACGCGAAGCGCGCCGAAGTGGTCGAGTTGTGGGAGCGCGGCTGGCGGCATGTCTTCGACGCGATTGAACCTTTGCGGCCCGATGACGTGATGCGAACCGTGATCATCCGCCGGGAACCCCACACCGTCCTTCAGGCGATCAACCGCCAATTGGGACACTATGCCACGCACGTCGGACAGATTATCTTCCTGGCCAAGCATCTGAAATCGACCGAGTGGAAGACGCTCAGCGTGCCCCGCGGCCAGTCCGGACAGTTCAACCAGATGATGATCGAGCGCTTACAAAACCGGACGCGTTGACGTCATGCTTTTACGCCCGCGCTCACAGTCCATCCACCGTCAACCGTGATGGTCTCGCCGGTGATGTAATCCGAAGCGTCAGAAGCCAGAAAGACAGTCGCGCCGGCTAACTCCGAAGGGATGCCAGGACGCCCCATCGGGATCACGCTCACCGCGCTATCGTACAGGTCGGGATTCGAGAAGACCGCGTCCGTCATCTTCGTCCAGAAGCGTCCGGGCGCAATGGAATTGACGCACACGTTGTCTTTGGCGAAATCTACGGCCAGTGAACGAGTCATTTGCCGCAATCCGCCCTTGCTGATCGAGTAGAGGGCGATGTTCGGAACGACGATCTCATAGGCGATCGAACCGACGTTGATGATCTTGGCCTTGTGCGGGCGGCCGGTTCGCTTCATTACGCGCAGCGCCTCCTGAGAGGCGAAGAACGCGCCTTTCAAATTTATTCCGATCAGCCTGTCCCACTCCTCTTCCGTGACATCGTCCGTCGGCTTGCGATAATTGACCGCCGCCGCGTTGACCAGGATGTCTAGGCGATTGAAATGGTTCGCTGCCTTTTGAACCATTGCGCGCACGTCCTCGACCTTACTCACATCGGTCGGGACGACCAGGACTTCCCTGCCGGTCTTGCGAATCAGATCGGCGGCGGCTTCAAGCTCCGGTAGCGTGCGCGCGGCGATTGCGATATCGGCGCCAGCGCTCGCAAGAGCCTGGGCCATCGCCAGCCCAAGCCCACGCCCGCCGCCGGTAACCAAAGCCGCACGGCCATCAAGGCGGAAACTCGGCATTTGAAATTCGTCGTCCCTGGGCATTCTTCGTTCAATCTTCATAGCATTTTCCTTATCGCTTCGATCACCGAATAACCCATCAACCACACGATCAGCGCAGTAGCCACCCACAGCCCAACCGTCACCCACTGCGAGGGCAGGATGTCTTTCGGCAAATGGCGGTGGCGCAGATAGATCACGCCGATGCCGATGACCGGCAACATCATCGCCTGCGCGATTCCGCCGATACGAACCATGTGGACAGGGTCGGTGAAGATGAAAATCAACCCCACAGGAACCACCGTCAACAGCACGACGAAGAGATTGCGGTAGCGCGCCCGCGCCGCCGCGTCGTCAGCGCTGAACGCTCCCATCAACCGCAGCATGTCCGCGAAGACGCGTGAATTGGCGGCGGTCGCCGCGAAGATCGTGCCGTATAGCGTGATGATCGCGCCCGCGTAAAACAGCC
>DATEMG010000220.1:0-4287 GCA_035275805.1 Blastocatellia bacterium | reverse complement strand
ATCGCTCTTTGACGCTTGCAGCGCCGGAACCAGGCCGCACAGCAAACCTGTCAGCGCCGAAACGCCCAGGCTGAAGAGCAGCGCCCGGCCGTCAATGCGAATCTCGTCCAGACGCGGAGTCCCGTCAGGGGAAATGGCTTTGAGCAGGTAAACCATCTGGAACGCAACCATCAACCCCAGCCCGCCGCCGAGCAAGGCCAGCGCCGAGCTTTCGCTCAATAGCTGCCTGGCGACCCGCCAACGGCCGGCGCCCAGAGCGGCGCGGACGGCGATCTCGCGATGGCGCGCGGCGGCTTTGACCAGCGTCAGGTTCGCTACGTTCGCGCAAGCGATCAGCAAAACGAACCCGACTGCCAGAAGCAACACCAGCATCGCCGGGCGCATGTCGCCGACCGTGAATTCATGCAATGGAACCAATGTCACGCCGACGTTTTTGTTCACCTCGGGGTACTGTTGTTCGATGCGCCCGGCAAGCGCCGTCATTTCCGCTCGCGCGCGGTCGAGCGTCACGTCCGGATTCAACCGCGCGATCACGCGGATCGTGTAACAGCCACGTTGGCAATTCGGCGTGAACGTCGCGGAAATCGTCCGAAAGATTTCGGCGTTATTGATGACCGGAAATTGAAACCCTGCGGGCATTACTCCGACGATAGTGTAGCTGTCGCCGCCTAACCGTATCGGCCGGCCCACAATCGCCCGATCGCCGTTGAAACGCCGCTGCCACAGGCTATAGCTGATAACCACTACTTTCTCGGCATTCGGTTTGTCTTCCTGTTCGCTGAATTCGCGCCCAAGCATCGGCCTGACACCCAGCGCTGAGAAAGCGTCGTGCGACACGCTGGCGCCCGCCAGCGCCTCCGGCTCGCCGGCCTCGGTCAGCGTCGGCCCCCAGTTGTTGATAGCCGCCACGTGTGCAAAAACATTACGCATTTCACGCCAATCCTGAAAGCCCGGCGGCGAAGTCCATTCGCGCTGCGGCCCGTCACGGCGCGTGTGGTCTTCCCAAAGGGTCAGGATTCGCTCCGAATCGGGATAATTCAGTGGCCTGAGCAACACACTGTTCACCACGCTGAAGATGGCCGTGTTCGCGCCGATGCCGAGCGCCAGCGTGATCACGGCAATCAGCGTGAATCCCGGATTTTTCACCAACATTCGCGCGCCGTAGCGCAGGTCCTGAATCAGCGTTTCAATCGAATTTAAACTCCACATCTCGCGACTCGCCTCCTTCAGCCAGGTTTGATTGCCGAATTGACGCCGGGCGGCATAATGCGCTTCTTCCGCCGCCATCCCGAACGACAGGTTCTGCTCGATCTGCATCTCCAGATGGAAGCGCATCTCCTCTTCCATCTCGCGCTCGTATCTTCCCCTGCGCATCGACGAAAGCAGCCGGCGCCAGATTTGCAAAAGAAATTGCAAAAGAAATTGCAAAAGGCTGTTCATCGCGCGCGGCCTCACTCGACTCGAAGCGCCACCAGTGGATCTACTTTCGTCGCCCGCCGCGCCGGAATGTAACAAGCCAGCAACGCGACCAACGCCAGAAGCGCCGAGACGCCGGCGAACGTCAGCGGGTCGGTCGCGCTCACCTCGAACAGGAGCGTCTTCATCAGGCGCGTCAGCGCCAGCGCGCCGGCCAATCCGATCAGCGCGCCGATCAACGTCAGCTTCATTCCGTATCTGATGACGAGCCTCAGGACGTCGCCGGCCTGCGCTCCGAACGCCATCCGAACGCCGATTTCATGCGTCCGCTGCCTGACCGTATAAGAGATGACGCCGTACATCCCGACCGCGGCCAGTATCAGAGCGACCGCCCCGAAGAAGGCGAGCAACTGCAGATAAAAACGGGGTTGCGAGATCGAGTTGGCGAGAAGCTGATCGAGCGTTCGGATGTTGGTGACCGGTTGGTCTTTGTCCAGAGCCGTGATCTCGGCTCGCATCGCGGCGGCCAGACTGGCGTGATCCGAACCGCTGCGCGCCACCAATGATATCGGCAGGAAGCGAAAACCCGCAGGCATCTGCGAAAAGGGCGTCTGCGCATAGGGCATATACAACTCCGGCCCGACCGGCGCATCGAGGCCGTCGTGCTTCACGTCCTCAACGATTCCGACGATCTCCATCCACGGATATGGTCTTTGAGGCCCGCCGAGTTTGACCCTCTTGCCCAAAGGGTTTTCATCAGGCCAGAAGCGACTGGCCATGGTCTCGTTGATGATCGCCACGCCTGCGGCTTTTTCATGATCCTGTTCGCCGAAATAGCGACCGCGCCGCAAAGCGATGCCCATCGTTCGCAAATAGTCAGGGCTGATCGAGCGCCAGCCGGTCTGAGGCGTTTCTCCGGGCGCGCTCGGCGTTCGCCCCTCGATGGTGAAACCGAAGTCGGGGTTTCCTGCTAAAGGAAGAGCGCTGGTCATGCCGGCGGACTGAACTCCGGGCAACCTTCTTATCCTCTCTAACGCCTGCTCGAAGAAGAAGGCCCGCTGTTGGATTTCCGCGTACTTCGATTGAGGAAGGGCGATCTGCATCGTCTGAACGCCGCGCGGGTCGAAGCCAGGATCGACCTGCAGCAGGCGCGTGAAGCTGTTAATCATCAGCCCGGCGCCTATCAATAGCGCTAATGACAACGCGACTTCGGACACCAGCAGAACGCTGCGAAGGCCGAAGCGACGAAAACTGACCGACGTCCCCCTGCCTCCTTCCTTAAGCGATTCGTTGAGGTCGAGTTTAGAAAACTGCCAGGCTGGGGCCAGGCTGGAGACCACGCCGGTCAACAGCGATACAGACAGTGTGAACCCCAGCGTGCGAAGATCAACACCGATTTCATGCGCCCTGGGAAGATTGCCCGGATTAGCTGAAACGAGCAGTTCAACAATCCAAATCGCAAGCAGGAGCCCCACGCCGCCGCCGAGCAGCGCCAGCGGCAGACTCTCGACGAACAATTGCCGGATCAACCGCGAGCGGCTCGCTCCGACAGCCGCGCGGATGGCCAGTTCCCTCTGGCGCGCCGCGGCCTGCGATAGCGACAGATTCGCTACATTGGCGCAGGCGATAAGCAGAACGAAACTCACGGCCCCAAACATAACAAGCAGCGCGCGCCGAACCCTTCCCACAACCTGCACCTGCAAAGAGACCGCGTAAGCGCTCGGGACAGCGCCAGAAGCCGGGAACCTGCCGGCGATCGCTTTCAACTCCGCGTTCGCTTGATCCAGATTGACGCCGGATTTGAGCCTCGCGATCACTCCAACGGGACGCCATCCGCGCCTGTTCAGATCGTTGGCGTCGAAAGGGACGTTAGCCCACAGCTCGTTTTGGAGGGATTGCGGAGGAAACTGGAAGCCGGGCGGCATGACTCCGACTACGGTGAAGCTCTCCCCGTCGAGCATGAGCGGCTTGCCGATGAGAGTGGCGTCAGAACCAAAGCGTCGCTGCCACAAGCCATGACTCAAGATGACGGCGCGCGGACCCCCAAGCTGGTCTTCTTCTGGGAGAAAAGCGCGGCCCAGAGCCGGGGCCACGCCAAGCAGCGGAAAGAGGTCGGCGGAGACCCTGGCTCCAATAATTCGCTCAGGCTCGGCGCCGCCTGTCAGAGTGAATCCCTGTGGCCTGAACGCGGCCATCCGTTCGAAGACGCGGTTTTGATCCTTGTAGTCGAGGAACTCCGGGGCCGAGACCGTGACCTGATTCGCGCCCAACTGCGGAAAGTTCTGCCAGACCTGTACGAGCCGATCAGGATCAGGGTACTGGAGTGGGCGAAGCAACACGGCGTTGACGACGCTGAATATGGCCGTGTTCGCGCCGATGCCGAGCGCCAGCGTGATGACGGCGATCACTGTGAATCCGGGATTCTTCATCAACGTCCGCGCGCCGTAGCGCAGGTCCTGAATCAGCGTTTCGATAAACCTCAAACTCCACATCTCGCGGCTCGCCTCCTTCAGCCAGGTTTGATTGCCGAATTGACGCCGGGCGGCGTAGCGCGCTTCTTCCGCCGCCATCCCGGCGTCCAGGTTCTGTTCTGTCTGCATTTCGAGGTGGAAGCGCATCTCATCTTCCATCTCACGCTCCAACCTTCCCCTTCGCATCAGAGAGAGCAGTCGGCGCCAGATCTGTCCCATAATACTCATTGCGCGTTACCTCACTCGTCGCTAGTAAGAGGCGACCAACGAGATTACAAAACTACGTCGTTTCATAACTCACCTCTCATTAGTCTGTTAACTATATTTTTTCCTAAATCGAAACACGCAACATGGCGCGCCGGTACAGTACCGCGCGCGTAAGCAAGCGGCCGTTAAATAA
>DATEMG010000219.1:0-3043 GCA_035275805.1 Blastocatellia bacterium | reverse complement strand
GCTTTGATGTATTTTTCGGCGAACCTATAGCGGTTCCGGTTCCCTCTGCCTGTGCCGCCGCGCTCGATCATCTCGATCTCTTTATCGTCAATCATTGACTGCACGATGCCGATCGCGCCCGCCTTCGTGATGCGAGCTTTCTCGGCGACCTCTGTGTATGTCGGATGAAATTCACCGTCGAGATTCGACCAGTCGGCGAAGGCCAGTTGAACGAGCAGTTTTTCCGCGCGATATGGTGACAGTCGCCAAATGATCGTGATGAACTCGACAGCCATTGGAGAAAAAATCCGAGCCGAGCCAGCGGATGAAGAGTATGGGTTAACCCCGCAGCTCGGCCCGTAATGAATGATGGAAGTCATAAAGCAGCCGCTCGATCGCGCGCTCGTAACGCCCGCGGCCTGGGCGTCGACCTCAGCGGTCAAATCGAAAAGATCAGGCCCCAGTGATGACCGCTGAGGCGCCGGTATCGCGGGATACTCGAGCGATTGCCTCGCTCTCCCCCTTAGCAGAGGCAACCGTTCTACCGCTCACCGCAATAGGAAGCCCGCGCGAGTCTTGATTGTTGCGGGTCGAGTCTCGCGCGGGGATTAGCGCGCTCTGGGAGATGACAACTGCGGTCGGCGCGCGTGGAGATGAAAGGCCGGAGTGATTAACGTAGCTGAAAACCTCCCCGGCCTGACTCGCGCCAGCGATCGGCTCTTCGGAGGAACCTGCGGGCGCGAGAGATGAATATCTATCCGCCCAATCGCTTCAGCTCATCATCGAGCTTCTTTTGCTCGATGATGCGTCGCGCGACGGCCGGCGCGCTATCGGCGTCTTCGTCTTTTTGGCTCAAGAGATAATCGATCGTGCTGTGCTTCAGCCGAACCATGACCCCCTTCGTTTTCGATTTTTTTGTCGTCTTCTGTGGTTTTTTCACTCTCTCCTTCTCCTGCTTGAATATCTAATTGATATTATTTGATATCATAATAATATCGCAATTGTCAACACTTTTGTCAATTCGCCGCCATTCGTCCATAATCCGCCCCACGGAGGGACCTATGATATGGACGAAAAAAAGCAGAGAAATATCAGGTTGAGTGATCAGTTAGTCGATCGCTTAACTCGCCTTGCGCCGAAGGCCGGATTTTCTACCTGGAATGAATTCGCGGCTGAAGCGCTCGACCTCTACGGCGAATTGATCGCTGATCTCATGATAGAGCTTCGACAGATTGAACGAAACGCCATTAGACTTCAGCGCGAGCAACTGCTCGCTAAGCTCCGATCGGCTCAGGAGTCGGGATCTGAACGCCGCAAATAATCTGATGCCTTGATCGTCGCCTCTGCCTCGGCGGCGGCAATCTCTCTTCTCGCCTCGGGCGGCAATTTCTTCTTTATCGTTCGATATAACTTCATCAGACCGCGGCGTAGCTGCTTAGGTGTGTCTGGGCATGCGATTAAGAAGGCGCTAGTGTGGGCCAGTGTCCACAGGTGGGTATGAATCTCATGATGAGGGAGCATCTTCTTCTCCTGTGATCAGGTTTTTTGCCTTGATGATTTCTGCTCCGCAAAGGCAAGCGCGGAGGGCAAAGAGCACCGTGTAGGTCAGGGGGGAAATGATATTACAATCCGCTATTCCCCCAATCAAGGAAACGCATTAGAGAAACGATTTAGCCTGGGCTTTAAATCACGATCAAAATTTCCCGTGTGGTAAATTTGTGGCAAATCTCTTTATGACTTGATGTGAAAGTCTAGGAATCGGCGATCTGCACGGCCCCCGATTGGTAATGCTATTTGAGTGAAAACATTTCAGTAATTGATTGGAAATGTTCCTAGATGTGAAGAGAAGAGTAACAGGGAAGTGACGGAGAGTGAGGGACTCGAACCCCCAAGCCCTTTCGGGCGCCGGTTTTCAAGACCGGTGCAATAGCCAATTCTGCCAACTCTCCGAAAATACTCAGGTTGTCTAATGCGGGCGCATCCTACCACGTCGAATTTCGGTTTTCAAAGGTCAGGTTTATGGGCTTGCCTCGCCCGGCGCTTCAAGGCTAGTATGCGAGCGCCATGCCGCTTACGGCCATAGATAAAAGACTGCGTCTAAAAGAAAAGGAGGCGGGTGTGTGAGCTTCGATCCGCTAAAAGGCGCGATGATCGGCGCGGGGCGCTTCGCGCGCATCCAGGCCGAAGCCTGGCGCCGCGTCGAAGGCGCGCGAATAGTGGCGGTGGCCGACGCGGCCCCGGGACGGGCCGAAGAGTTCTCCGAAAGCTTCGGAATTCTCCGCGCCTATCGCGACGCCGCTGAGATGTTGGAGAGCGAGCGGCCCGATTTCGTCGACATCGTCACGCGCCCCGGCTCTCATTTGGAACTCGTCAGACTCGCGGCGCTCTGCGGCGCCAGCGTCATCTGCCAGAAGCCCATGGCGCCGAACTGGGAGGAATGCGCGGCGATGGTCAAGGTTTGCGCAGACGCGAACGTCCGGTTACTCATTCACGAAAACTGGCGGTGGCAGCCGTGGTACCGCGAGGTCAAACGACTGCTCGATCAGGGCGCGGTCGGAAGGCCGTTTTACGCCAGCTTCGTGATGCGCAATTCCGACGGGCGCGGCGCCGAACCTTACGCGGCGCAGCCGTACTTCCGCGAGATGGAGCGGCTGCTGGTTTACGAAATGGTCGTGCATTTCATCGACGCGTTCCGTTTTCTGCTGGGCGAATTCAGGGGCGTCTTCTGCCGGATGGGGCGCGTCAACCCGGGCGTCAAGGGCGAAGATTACGCGCTGATCAATCTCGATTTTGAAAACGGCGCTGACGGTTTGATCGACGCCAACCGCTTCAGCGGCCCGGCGCGGCGCGAACCGATCTCCGAGGAGTTGATCGTCGAAGGCGATCGCGGCAAAATCCGGCTCGCGCGCGACTGCCGCATCTGGGTCGACGAGTACGGCGACGCGGAGAGCCTGCATGATTACGCGTTTCCGGCCGAAGGCTATCGCGGCGACAGCGTACGCGCGGCGCAGCGACATTTCATCTCCTGTCTGCGGACCGGCGAACGCTGCGAAAGCGAGGGCGA